>CACZLA010000016.1 GCA_902781895.1 uncultured Lachnospiraceae bacterium | reverse complement strand
AATGCATCACCGGAATCAAGGCCCTGATTGAGCAGATATACCATAATATCATCACGACAACAGATAGCACTTGAAAGCTCGCATGTACCTTCCTGAATAAGCTTCTGGGCATTACCAAGCCATACATCGGTACCATGAGAAAGACCTGCTATACGAACAAGGTCCGAGAAGCTTTTGGGGTCCGCATCTATAAGCATCTGCATGGCAAATTCCGTACCAAACTCCGGAACACCAAGACACCCTAAAGGAACACCGCCCATATCTTCAGGTTTTATCCCAAGAGGCTCTGTACTCTTAAACAGCTCCATAACCTTCGGATCGTCAAATGGAATGTCCTTAACATTCAGTCCCGTAAGGTCCTCCAGACGTCTGATCATTGTAGGATCATCGTGTCCGAGAATATCAAACTTCAAAAGGTTATGATCGATGGAATGATACTCAAAATGTGTTGTAATAATATCTACAGTCTGATCATTAGCCGGTCTCTGTACCGGTGTGAAGCTGTATATCTCTTCATCATCAGGAGTAACAATGATTCCACCCGGATGCTGTCCTGTAGTCCTCTTTACATCTATACATCCTCGTGACAGTCGTTCCATCTCCGGCCAGCTCTTTGAAAGACCTCTGTATTTGCAGTAATCAACCGCATACATCATGGCAGTCTTTTCGGCCACAGTACCTACTGTTCCGGCTTTAAATGAATGATCCTTTCCAAATATCTCTCCGACATAGGCATGAGCCCTCGGCTGATACTCTCCGGAGAAGTTAAGATCTATATCAGGCTCCTTATCTCCCTTAAATCCAAGGAAGGTTTCAAAAGGTATATCATGCCCTTCCTTATTCAGTTTATGCCCGCAGTTCGGACATACCGCATCAGGCATATCACAACCACACTCTCCCGCATATGCCTTAACCCTTTCGGAATCAAACTCAGCATAAAAGCATTCAGGACAAAGGTAATGTGCCGGCAGCGGATTTACTTCGGTGATACCCGCCATGGTGGCTGCGAAGGAAGAACCAACCGAACCTCTGGAACCTACCAGATAACCGTCTTCGTTTGACTTCCATACCAGCTTCTGAGCAACTATATACATAACCGAATATCCGTTTCCGATGATGGAATCCAGTTCTTTATCCAGTCTTTTCTGAACTATCTCCGGTGGATTCGGTCCATACATTTCATGCATTTTATCGTAGCATATATTTCTGAGGATCTGATCTGAATTCTCTATCCTCGGAGGTGCCTTATCAGGTCTTACAGGGGATATCTTATCACACCAGGATGCCACAAGATTTGTATTTGTGACTACCACCTCATAAGCCTTTTCCTCTCCGAGATAGCTGAACTCCTCCAGCATCTCATCAGTGGTTTTAAGGTAAAGAGGCGGCTGTTTCTTCATCTCCTCCTTTACAGGATCCGCATGAATATCTATAAGTCCCAGCTTCTTCTTTTCTTCTATCTCATTTAACTGAAGCTCTCTGTTCTTTGCAGACAGCTTCTTGATACGCACACTGTCAAGGATGATGGCTCTTGATATGGCATCTTCGGGATCAAGGAAATGGACATCTCCGGTAGCTACAACCGGCTTATCATATTTCTCCCCGAGAGCTACTATCAGACGGTTTATATCCCTCAGATCCTCCACTGTATTTATCCTGTCCATCTTCTCATCATCCAAAAGATACTGATTGTTACCCACCGGCTGTATCTCAAGGTAATCAAAGAATCTTACTATTCTCTCTATTTCCTCATCCTCTGCGCCGTCAAGCAGAGCAGAATAAAGCATTCCCGAAGAGCATGCTGAGCCGAGTATCAGACCTTCCCTGTACTTCTGTATCAGAGAGAGCGGAATTCTCGGACGATTATTGAAATAATTAATATGAGCCTCGGAAATAAGTCTGTACAGATTTGTCCTTCCGGTTTCATTTGTACAGAAGATCATTCCATGATAAGACTTTGCTTTCTTGATCGCATCGGCAGAAGCACTACCCATCCTGTTCAGATCATCAACGGTTTTAACTCCCGATTCATTTATCATCTTCATAAGACGTATAAATATCTCAGATGTTACCTCCGCGTCATCACAGGCTCTGTGATGATGTGCATTAGTAAGCTTAAAATAATTCGTAAGTCTGTCCAGATTATATCTTCCCAGTTCAGGCAGGAAAACATAGGCCAGAGTCATAGTATCAAGGGCCGTAAAATCGTATGTCATTCCCAGCCTCTTTGCATTAACTCTGATAAATGTAGTATCAAATGTTGCATTATGCGCAACAAGCATAGCCCCCTTACAAAACTCAAAGAATCTCGGGAGCACCTTATCTATCGTATCCGCATCCTTAACCATATTGTCATTTATGGATGTCAGCTTTTCTATAGCATAAGGGATAGGTTCTTCGGGATTTACAAACTCCGAAAATCTACCGATAACATTTCCACCCTTATCAAGTCTTACCGCACCGATCTCAATGATCTTGCAATACTTAAATGAAAGACCTGTGGTCTCTATATCAAATACAACATATTCACTATCCAGATCCTGACCGTGAGGATTCATGACAAGAGTCTTTATATCATCGACAAAATATCCCTCAACACCGTAGAGTATCTTGAAATCCTCCGGAGCATCCTTTCTGCCCTTCAGAGCTTTATTTGCCTCGGTAAAGCCCTGTACCACACCATGATCCGTAATGGCAATAGCCTTATGACCCCAGTCAATGGCACGATTCACCACCTGGTCAACTCTGGTAACTGCATCCATCTCACTGAATCTGGTATGAAGATGAAGCTCAACTCTTTTTTCAGGAGCAGTATCCTTTCTCTTCTCCCTGAAATCAGAAGACTTCTTAATACCGTCCACATTACTGAGCAGGAGTTCTCCTGAATATTTATCTATAGTGGGAACACCCTTAAGGATTACAAATGAATTCTCCTTCAGATCATCCTTCAGAGGTTCCAGATCCACATTTTTTACAAACAGCTTAAAACTGATGGTATCGGTAAAATCGGTGATATAACCCATAAGTATGGTTCTTTCGTTCTTGATAGGTCTTTCCGTAAGTCCGAATATCTGACCTCTGACAACAACATCATAGGGAAGCTCTTCAACTATGGAAGAAACCTCAACTATATCCCCTTCTACATTCTTTCCATAGAAACAGTCCAGGTCATTATAGTTTTTCTTCCTGTAATCATCCGCTGTTGCTTTATAATCCTTCTTTTTGGAAGTATCATGTTTTTCTCTTTTCGGTATCATATCAGAGGTGATGGAAACCTCGTTGGACTCGGCATTATATGCTTCAACCAGCTTTTCTTCCAGTTCACGCTGCTTCTGCATTCTCTCGTTTCCTATGGTATCCTCCTCAGGCTCCTCTTCACTCTCCTGCTGAACCTCCTCGGCCTTCGCGCTCTTCACAAGCTTTACCACCGTACTGATATTCATTCCGAATCTTTTCTCGAAAAGCTTATTGAAATACTTTTCTATATCAGCTTTTCTACGTATAGACATGGTTCCTTCTTCTAACTCGAGCTTAAGTACATTTCCTTCCACCTCGCAGCTGCCTTCCTTGACAAGTGTATATTCCACAAGGCTTTTATCCTTCAGCTCCTCCATCAGACTGTCATTATATATTCTGAAGAGATTCTTGAAATCGTACTGATCCGAAAGCATATATCTCTCAACGATCTGCACTTTGTTTTTTGTATATTCGCCAAACACAAAAAGACGGATACTATCTTCCGCCTTTTTGATATTCTGCCGTGCTATTAAATGCTTTGATTCTATATGTACATAAAGCTTTTCAGAACTCTTCACAAGACTTACTTCAGTGACATTTACGTCATCAAAGTACATGTCTATGGACTTGTCCAGCTTTATCCCCTGAAAAACCTCTTTAAATGGTTTGTCTCTCATTATCCAGCTCCTTCTTTAATTCTGCAAGAAGAGCATCCTCCGGAACCTTTCTGAGTATTTCTCCATGTCTGAAGATAAGACCTACGCCATCACCTCCGGCTATGCCGAGATCGGCCTCTCTGGCTTCACCAGGTCCATTTACCGCGCAGCCCATTACTGCCACCTTTATATTCAAATCACTGTATTCACTGATCAGCTTCTCAGTTTTCTCAGCAAGTCCGATAAGATCTATATGTGTTCTTCCGCATGTAGGACATGAAACAAGTGTTATTCCGCCTCCCGTTCCAAGTCCTAGTGTCTTAAGTATCAATTTTGCAGTCTTTACTTCCTCAACAGGGTCTCCCGTAAGCGAAACTCTGATGGTATCTCCGATACCTTCATTCAGAATGATTCCGAGACCTACTGAAGACTTTATATTTCCGCTCCACAGAGTTCCCGACTCTGTAATTCCCACATGAAGCGGATAGTTTGTTCTCTCGGATATCAGTCTGTGGGTTTTCACAGTCATAAGAACATCCGATGATTTTATGCTTATAACGATATTGTCATAGTCCTGCTGCTCTATCATTCTAACCTTATCCAGAGCACTTTCAACTATTCCCTCAGCTGTAACGCCGCCGTATTTATCAATAAACTGCTGCTCCAGTGAGCCACTGTTTACGCCGACTCTTATGGGAATATTTTTCTTTTTTGCAACCTCGACAACCGCTTTCAGATTCTCCTGTGAACCGATATTTCCCGGATTGATCCTTATCTTATCCGCACCATGCTCTATGGCAGATATTGCCAGCTTATACTGGAAATGTATATCTGCAACAAGAGGAACATGTGTTCTTTCCTTGAGCTTGTCAAATGCAGCCGCAGCCTCCTCGGTATTGGCAGTACATCTCACAATATTACATCCTGCCTCCTCAAGCCTGAGTATCTGGTTCACTGTAGCATCTATGTCAGAGGTTTCAGTGTTAGTCATAGACTGAATAGCTATGCTGTTTCCTCCGCCGATTTCTACATTTCCTATCTTTATCTTCTTTGTATTATCTCTGTAGCTCATACGCACCCCCATAAGCTTCCCGCCTTCCATACGGGATATCAATAATTATTTATGAAATACATTTCCAAGATCATTAAAGAAAACAAATATCATCAGAAGCATAAGAAGAGCAACTCCCACTGCTGTGACTATAGCCTCCTTTTCCCGTGGAACCGGTTTACCGGAAATGGCCTCAATAAGGATAAACAGTATCCTTCCTCCATCAAGTGCCGGAATCGGAAGCAGATTCATAACTCCGAGATTTGCACTCAGCAGCACCGCAAAGTTAAGTATATTGATGAGTACCATCAGGAAGCTGTCCCACGCACTCATCTTCATGGACGAGGCAGCTTCCTTCGCATCCTCTATGACATCATTCATGGCATTACTGATACCCACAGGTCCCATCAGATTGTCCTTCGACAGCTTTCCGGTCACAAGCATTTTCAGTGAAATGACCACCGTTTTTATCTGGAACCGGACCTCGTACACGGAATACTTCATTTCATCAAGCAGTCCTTTGGACCTTCGGCCTCCGCCCACAAATCCGAAATAATACTTGTTGGTCTCTTCATCATATTTTCTTGTAAGTGTAACCGTATGCTCCTGTCCGTCTCTCAGATAAGTTACCTCAACGGGCTTGGTAGGATCATCCACCATACTCTGCAGAGTTATCTCTCTGTAGTTATAGATACGGTCACCATTCAGCTTGATTATCTCATCTCCGGCCTGCATCCCCGCCTCTTCAGCGGCTCCTCCGGGAGTCACCTCTGAAAGCACTGTTGTATCAATAAGTGAGTTGTGACATATAATGATTGAAAACAGAAATGCCAGTATGAAGTTAAAAAGAGGGCCGGCAAACAGTACCATAAGTCTTGCCATTACGGACTTGTTATTAAAACTGTTTTCATCGTCCGATGCCTCTCCCATACCTTCCATAAGGCAGTATCCGCCTAAAGGAAGACATCTGACACTGTAATCAGTATCACCTTTTTTCCATTTTGCTATAGCCGGGCCCATTCCTATGGCGAATTCGTTTACCTTGATATGATTCATCTTTGCAAAGATAAAATGTCCGAATTCATGTACAAATACAATGATACCCAGCGTAAGGATAATTGCTATAATATTCATAATATAGTGTTTTCTTCTTATTTTTCCCGATATTATTTCGATCTGTTATGACCGATATTTTCCAATCCCTTAAGACCGTTTCTTAATTATTAATACGGAATATCAAAATTAAACATGATATTTATCTCTCAGTATTTCATCTGTCCAGTCTCTGGTTTCTATGATATCTCTGAGACCTGCATCAGCAATAACAGTATGCTTTGACATAGCATAAGCTATCATTTCATAAATCTCCAGAAATTTGATCCTGCCGGCAAGGAATGCAGCAACCGCATGCTCATTTGCCTCATTCATAACCGTAGGCATGGAACCACCCACACGACTCGCTTCTTTCGCAAGAGGTATTCCTTTAAATGTCTCATAATCAGGCTTCTGAATCTCGATGGATGCTATCTTTGAAAAGTCCAGTCTGTCTCCTCTCAGATATCTTCTTTCCGGATAGTAAAATGCATACTGTATCGGAAGTCTCATATCAGGGGTACCAAGCTGTGCTATAACAGCTCCGTCTTCATACTCAACAGCAGAATGAATAATACTCTGAGGCTGGATAAGCACCTCTATCTCATCGATATCCTTATCAAAAAGCCAGTGTGCTTCTATAACCTCAAGTCCTTTGTTTACCATACTAGCACTATCGATGGTAATTTTTGGTCCCATAGACCAGTTAGGATGCTTAAGAGCCTGCTCAACAGTCACATCCACAAGCTCATCCTTGCTTTTTCCTCTGAATGGACCGCCGGAAGCAGTGAGAAGAATCCTGGTAACCTTGTTATCCATTTCTCCCTGAAGCTCACGTCTGTTACCCTGAAGGCTCTGGAATATGGCACTATGCTCACTGTCTACCGGAAGTATCTTTACTCCCTTCTCCTTAGCTGCCTTCATAACAAGATGACCTGCAGTAACAAGAGTCTCCTTATTTGCCAGGGCGATATCCTTACCTGCTTCTATAGCGGCAAGAGTCGGTTCAACACCTATCATACCGACGATAGCGGTAAGCACAATATCAGCAGAATCAATGGTAGCAACCTCAATGAGACCGTCCATTCCGCTGACAACCTTTATGCCGGTATCCGCAAGCTTTACTCTGAGAGTCTCAGCATCTTCATCCTTGCTCACAGAAATAAGAGAAGGCAAAAATTCTCTTGCCTGTCTCTCCATCAAATCAATATTTGAGCCGCAGGACATAGCCACGACCTTAAGATCATTATTATCTCTCACTATATCGAGAGCCTGGGTTCCTATCGAGCCTGTTGACCCGATTATCGAGATATTTTTCATATAATCATGCTCTTTCTTTTTGCGTTGCTTTCTTCTTTTTATTTTTTTCTGTATTACGTTTTTCCCATTTTTCGCTAATCCGTTTGAGAAATGTGTTCTCAATAAGGATTAATCAATTGCCTAGTTATAAATAAACTGAACAAGATAATAAATGATAGGTGCCGTAAAGATCATACTATCAAATCTGTCCAGCACACCACCATGTCCCGGAATCAGCTTACCATAATCCTTAATATCATTATTCCTCTTGATAGCAGATGCCGCAAGATCACCTATTACAGCCGGAATCGCACCAAGAGCACATATTACAAACAGATTCAGATATATATTTCCCGGCATGGTTATATGATCCTTAACTATGCACGCGAAAATAAGACCAAGCAGTCCTGCTCCGATGATTCCGCCGAAAAGTCCTTCAACACTCTTCTTCGGACTGAGCTTCGGAGACATCTTATGCTTTCCGAAAAGTCTTCCCACGCAATACGCAAGAGTATCATTTCCCCAGGAACAGATAAATACGAGAACTATAAAATAGTTTCCGTCTTCCATCTCTCTTACGCGGTAGATATATGAAAGCATGATACTTACATAGAAAAATGCGGTAAATGCAGCCATTATCTCTTTGTCATGATACTCCGGATATCTGAAAACATATATCGCAAGCATTGCAAGAAGATATGTAACAATCAGAGGAACCGTCAGACTTCCCAGCTCAATATCAAATATCTTTTTATCTCCGAGCATAAGTGTTGCATAAAATATTACCGTCCAGAGATAGGCCAGAAATGCCGGCGCCTTTTTTTCAATCTTATAAACCCTGCAGAGCTCAAATAGTCCTACGATTGAAAGAAACAGTGCAAAAACTCCTGTTGCATATCCTCCGAAATATAAAACAACAATCGAAATGATCACAAGCGCTATACCGCTTAACAGTCTCGTTACAAACATTATTTTACTCCACCAAATCTTCGGTCTCTGCCGTTATAATAATCAATGGCCTTTACAAGTTCTTCTTTATCAAAATCAGGCCACAAGGTATCACAGAAATAGAACTCACTGTATGCTATCTGCCATGGAAGATAGTTGGATATTCTTATCTCTCCGCTGGTTCTGATAAGAAGATCCGGATCGGGCATTCCCGCTGTATCCAGTCTTCCGGAGATCAGATCTTCTGTTATATCTTCAGTAGATAAACGGCCTTCCTTAACATCAGCAGCGATGGATCTCATGGCACGGGTTATCTCGTCACGTCCACCATAATTAAGAGCAACACAGAATACAATTCCCGTATTGTCCTTTGATGCCTCTTCAAGATCCTCTATGCTTTTAATAATATCCTCGTCCAGTCTTGTTCTGTCGCCGATGATCCTGACCTTCATGTTATTCTTTTTGGATTTTGCTATAGACTTCTTGAGGAAATCTCTGAGAATAGTCATGATTCCCTTTACTTCCTCAACAGATCTTTTCCAGTTCTCGGTGGAAAATGCATATACAGTCAGATACTTTATTCCGAGATTCCATGCATCCTCAATAACTCTCTCAAGATTATCAGCACCTGCTTTATGACCGAAATTTCTCGGAAGATGACGTTTCTTAGCCCATCGTCCGTTTCCGTCAAGAATGATGGCAACATGCTGTGGTATCTTATAATCATCCATACCCAAATGACCTCCGGCAAACTATACTGTCATGATCTCATTTATCTTTACTTCTACCATTTTATCGATATCAGCAACATACTTGTCAGTTGCCTTCTGGATATCATCTTCTGCATCTGAAAGTTCATCATCAGATAACTCTCCTGCCTTGTTCTGCTTTTTAGCAGCATCCTTAGCATCTCTTCTTGCGTTTCTGACAACAACCTTTGCATCCTCACCCTTTTTCTTTATATCCTTGGAAAGCTCTTTACGTCTCTCCTCTGTAAGCTCAGGGAAATTGATTATAACGCTCTTTCCGTCATTGTTAGGATTAACACCGAGATCGGATATCTGTATAGCCTTCTCGATAGCTTTTACAAGTGATGGCTCCCAAGGTGTGATCATAAGTGTTCTTGCTTCCGGAACAGTTACATTTGCAACACTCTGAAGATTTGTAGGTGTTCCGTAATAATCAACCTTAATCTTGTCTACTATATGGGGATTTGCTCTTCCCGCTCTGATAGTAGCAAAATCAGCACCAAGTGCATCAATAGCCTTCTGCATTTTCTGTTCATAATCCTTCATTGTAATACCCTCCAATTATGTAGATAATATTTAATCCTTTATAATCATCAGCCGATATATCAGTCAGCTGAAATAATCGTTCCTATCTTTTCTCCTGAAACAGCTCTTATAATGGAATCCTCCTCGTTAAGTCCGAAAAGAAGCATAGGAAGATGATTCTCCATCGCCAGAACTGCTGATGCAAGATCAATAACTCCAAGCTTTTTATCAACTATGTCTG
The DNA here is from genome assembly GCA_902781895.1 of uncultured Lachnospiraceae bacterium. GTDB lineage: Bacteria > Bacillota > Clostridia > Lachnospirales > Lachnospiraceae > Eubacterium_Q. Next base: position 31,671 of record CACZLA010000016.1, on the reverse strand, counting down.
ACATCTTCATCTCATCAAACTTCTTTGCATCCGGATTCAGCTTCGGATCACTGTCATATACTCCATCGATAGCCTTTGCGGAAAGAATTGCATCACATTTTGTTTCAACCGCCCTGAGAACTGCTGCCATATCAGTTGAGAAATACGGATGGCCTGTTCCGCCGGCAAAGAATACAACCTCTCCTGCCTCCATAGCCTCTATAGCTTTATCCCTGATAAATATCTCGGAAACATCACCGATAGCATATGGTGTCATTACTCTGCATACCATACCTTTTCTTCTGAAGCTGTCTGCTGCAAATATGCAGTTCATAACAGTAGCAAGCATTCCTATCTGGTCAGCCTTAACCCTGTCCATATCATTTGAGCTTCTGCCTCTCCAGAAGTTTCCGCCGCCGATAACGATTCCTACCTGGATACCTTTATCAACAACCTTTTTAACTTCATCTGCAACTCTGCTCACTTCCTCCTCTGAAAAGCCATGATGAGCATCTCCGGCAAGTGCTTCTCCACTGAGTTTAAGTAAAATTCTGTCAAGTTTCATAATTGATCTGTCTCCCATTATTATTTATAGCTTTTATCAAGATCTTCAATCTCTTCATTGAAGTACTGATCTACATCAACCTGTGCATAGGTCTGCTGGCACATACCGTTTATGATAGCGCCGCTGGCTATCTGCACTGATTTAGACTTTATATTTCCAACCACAACAGCCGTAGCACCCACATTAACATCGCCTTTAATATCTATATCGCCCTTAACGGCACCTGAAATATCTGCAGACTCCGCGGAAATATTTCCTACAGCTACAGTTCCTTCTCCGAACTTTACTATTCCTTTAGATATGATAGTTCCCTCTATATGACCTCCGTTGACATAGAGATCACCGGTTGTAATATCTCCGATTACGCCTCCGCCTACAACCAGCTTTCCGGAACATCTGATATTTCCTTCCACGCGGCCCAGGACTTCCATATCTCCGTCTATTTCCACATCACCGTTTATTGTAGTTCCCTTGGTGATATATGTTGTATTTTCACTAAGTCCCGTAAGCTCCTGTTCACTTTTAATTTCCAGCTCAAGTTCTCCCACTTTTTCCTTCTCCTTCTTCCTTTTGCCCTCTTTCTTCTTTTTTGTTTTTTCTGATTCTGAGTTTTCTTTATCTTTATCATCCGGTCTGTCCGGACTTTTTTCATTATCATATGATCTGTCCGAACTTTTTTCTTTACCTTTACTATCCGTTTCGGCCTTTTCCTGCGTCACATCATTATCAACCGGAAGCATTTCTTCTAATTCAGGCAAAGGAGTAATATCCGAAGCTTTAACTTCGGTTTTCACTTCAAGCTCTTCTATACTTTCTATAACGGATTTGTCGGTTTTTCTGACTACTTCTTCCTTTCCGGAGCTGTTTTCTTCCGGGGAAATATCATTTACCGCCTGAGCAAAATCCATTTTATTATTCTTACCAAACTTCATATCCGACCTCCGAAATCATACTATTTGATTTTACCATATCACAGAGATATATGAAAGAGATTGTTTACCCACATTTATAAAATCGATTCAAAGTGATTTACATAATTTACAATTTTTTTTATTTTTGTTAATATTTTGTTCATATTTAAGTTTTATATTTAAACCATAGATTTTTCATAACTCTCTCACCCTATGAATAGTGTATATTAAAAACACCTCGTTTCGACGAGGTGTTTTTTCATGTCATGATATAGTCCTTATGCTCTTAAGTCATAATTCTGTTTCTTACTTCCAGGAATTCATCCACTATAGCCTCATCCGGTTTTTTTGTAAGAAGGCTGACAACCACTATAGCCAGAACCGCTGTCGCCATGGACGGAACTATGGAATTGATTCCCAGGATATCACAAAGGGTCTTTGATTCTCCGTCGGATGTTATAAATCCCACAAACTTAAATACCGGCACACTTACCAGTCCGGCTATAAGACCTGCAGCACATCCGGCCTTTGTCATCCTCTTCCAGCATAGCGAGACAAAAACAACCGGTGATATAGAGCATCCAAGAGTAGCTATATAGATTATCAGATAACTGACCTTTGCATCCTTAAGATAAAGACTTACCAGATATATAAATACACCCATGATCATGGAAATGGATACAAGTATTTCTTTCTGATGCCTCTTATCTATCCTTACAAGTCTTCCCTTATTAAGAATATCTTCAAAAATAATAACTACGATATTATTTATCGAAGCCTCTATAACGGTAATAAAGGCCACAATAATAACACCGAGATAAAGCACGGCCACATAATCACCGAGCCCCTCTCCGCTTCTCAGCTTGTCAAATATCAGCTTTATATAGTTCGAAACGGAATTTGTTATCTTTTCCGGATAGAGATACCCTCTGGATATGCATCCCATGAAGGCACAGACCAGAAAAATAAGAGTTGCAAAAACTACCGACATATTTTTTCCACGGGTTATAACCCTTGAATCAGCCGATGCAAATATAGATGTGATCATAAACGGCATTCCGGAAGCCAGAAGCCCCATAGATATAAGCGATACATAATCTCCGGGCTGAAGAGGATCACCATCATGATACAGCACGCTGAGATATTCGCTTACACTTCCCGTGATATCTGTTTTCATCATATTTCTGATAAGAACATGAATATCCTCTCTGGTAAACATATAAAGACCTATGAGACCCACAGCAAGAAGAATATATACAGCCTTAAGCTTACATGTACGTGCAAGGGCAGAAAAACCGCCTATTCCTATGTATAAAGATATGACAATGATGAATACCACAGATATGACATTACCGTCGAATCCCGTGATAGCATTCATTATTATCCCGAACTCCTTCAGGATAAATCCCATAATAACAAGTGTGAATATAACTATCTCACAGGATGCAAAAACTCTGAGATAATCACCCTCCCCTCCGAATCTTCTGCTGAAATATCCCGGGAGCGAAAAAATACACCCGCTTTTTCTGGCATACCTCATAAGTCTGTATGCCTCAACATTCCAGACAATTTGTATACATAGCATCACTCCGAAAAACTCCCAGAAAATGCCTGCACCAAAAAAATATACGTAGAAAGGAAGCAGTATGATTCCTATAAATCCGGTAAGAAATATAGTTGTAACAAGACCAAGCTTTACGCCTGTTATCTCACCGATCGCATACTTTTGAAAATCCATCAGTCTTTTGTCTCCATTACTACAAAGTAATCATCGCAGGTTATCATTCCCACGTCATGAGTCAGTTCGTTGCTCACACCTCTGGAGGATGTAAGCTCTATCTCCAGATCACGGGCCTCATATTTAAAACCTCTGATACTCAGCCCTGATATTTTATTTCCATACGGAAGGATGGAAATGTAATCACCAAACCTGTCGGCGGCAGTTAATATACAAACGCCCCTTTCAACATGAATCCTGTTATGGGTATCCAGGATAAATGCATCTATCCCCGCATCCTTGGCCATCTTAAGAAGTCCTATGCTTGACATAGTCTGATCAAGTCTTGTTCCCGTACATCCCAGCAATACTATTTTACTGACCTTCATGTCTATGGCCATTTTTATGGCATGCTCAGTATCTGTATCATCCTTTTCACATTCCAGCTTTACTACATCAAGAAATCTGTCGATGATTATCTTCTCCTGTGCATTTACGGAATCAAAATCACCAACAGCCTTATTTACGGAAATATTATTTTCAAGAAGATATATACATCCCCTGTCAACACCTATGACATAGGGATGGTCCATCTCTTTCCAGGTCTTAAGAAGAAGCTCTTTATCAACTGTTCCACCTGATACTATCAAACAATTCATTTATCTGTCATTTTCTCCCAGTATTTTCAAAAAGTCTTTAACAGACTCACTTATGTCCTTTCCGAAAACAGCACTTCCGGAAACGATCACATTTGCTCCCGCATCCAGAATGCTCTTGACATTATCACGTGTCACACCGCCATCGACCTCAACATCAACCTTAAGACCTTTTTCTTGTATCATCTGTTTTACTGCTTTTACACGTTCAAAGCTGGCAGGAAGAATTACCTGACCACCCAGTCCCGGATATACACTCATGACAAGTACCATATCAACCTTGTCTATCAGATCCTCGAGAACCGAAACCGGTGTATCCGGACTGATGGCAACGCCAACCTTCACGCCCTTCTCCCGTATTATTGCCAGATCTCTTTTTATATCATACGTTGCTTCATAATGGATAGTCACCAGATTTCCGCCGGCTTCTATAACCTTATCCAGATACCTTATGGGATCTTTAACCATCATATGAACATCAAGAAAAGCATCAGGCAGAGCTTTTCTGACACAGGAAATCATATCCGGTCCAAAGGATATATTCGGCACAAACATTCCATCCATTATGTCCAGGTGAAATGTATCCGCTCCGGCACCCGATGCCTCCAGCAGGTCTCTCTCAATATGACCAAGATCTATAGCCAGTATAGATGGTGATAAAATATTCACTACCACTTCCTCCGATTTTTTACTTCGTTAAATATGTCCACGTAGCTCTTATATCTCTGTTCTGAGATTTCCCCCGCTTCAAGTTTTTCCTTCACCACACATGACGGTTCTGCAATATGCACACAACCGGTATATTTACATTTATCATTAAGGTCTTCAAACTCCCTGATATAATACCTTATATCATTTTCATCCTCAACCAAAAGTTCGAGAGACGTATATCCCGGAGTATCTATGACAAAGGTATCTTCCATATCAGGCACAGGAATTATCTCTGCATGCCTGGTGGTATTTTTACCTTTCCCCAGTTTTTTACTTATTTCTCCGGTTTCACCTTTATACTCGGGAACCAGACCGTTTATAAAGGAAGACTTTCCCACTCCCGAAGGCCCGGAAAGAACAGTCATCTTTCCCCGGAGTATGTCCTTTACCTTATCCATTCCTTCGCCTGTTATATTTGAAAGCTTTATAACATCATAACCTGCCGACTCATAAATCCCGGCCATTTCATCCGTTATCTCATCATCCAGCAGATCTGTCTTCGAAAGAATGATATAGGTTTTGACACTTTGTTTTTCCATATTTATCAGATATCTGTCAAGGAGTCCGAAATTCGGTTTCGGATGATGACAGGAAAATATGATAAAAACCTGATCTACATTTGCCACAGCAGGTCTTATAAGCTCTGTTTTTCGGTCTTCTATCCCCACAAGAAATGCAGTCTTATCATCTTCATTAATCTGATCAATCTCAGCTATATCTCCAACCAGCGGGGTCTTTCCCTGTTTCCTGAAAAGGCCTCTGGCTCTTGTTTCATATAAAACACCAGCGGCATCTACATAGTAGAAGCCGCCGATTCCTTTTATTATTCTTCCTTTTAACGTCATATTACTCGTTCTCATACGAAAGGGTCAGTGACTTGCTATAGCTTCCCGAAACATCGGAACCGTTCGCATCTGTAACGGTAAAGGAAACGGTACCATTGTTAAACTTAAGTCCGCTAAGAGAGCCACTTACATCTATAGAAGCTCCGTTCTGAGTAACGCTGTATGCTAGATGATATCCATCTCCGTCATTGATATATACATTTACCGTAACAGTAGACTGTGACAGCGTTTCATCAGTTGTTGATATATTTCCGCTTACATAACCTGTATATGTCTTTGTCTCAGCTCCGTTGCTTACTACGATATCAACTGTAGATCCTTCCTTAACCTCAGTATTGGCACTGATGCTCTGTCTTATTACAAGACCTGCCGCTACGTCGGAATTAAACTCATAGGATACATTTCCGAGCTTCAGGTTATTTGTTTCAAGAGCACCCTTTGCTGCTGACTCTGAAAGTCCCGAAAGATCAGGAACTGCGACGGTTTTTTCTTCAGATCCCTGACTGATATAAATAACTACAGTATCTCCGGCTTTGGCTTTTGCACCTGCAGCAGGATCAGTAGAAATAGCCTTTCCGCTATCTACGGAATCATCAAACTTGTAGGATCTTGTCGGCTTGAAGCCCTGCTTCTGAAGAAGATCAAATGCATCATCCTCATTCATACCCTTTACATCAGATATCTCAAGCTCCTCTGCTCCGGCACTTACAGTAATGATTATCTGTGTATCCTTCGGAATATCCTTTCCGGCTTCCACATTCTGGCTGATAACATATCCAGCCTTAACATCTACTGAATTCTCTTCGGCAAATGTGAAATTTGTAAATCCTGCTTCCTTAAGATCCTTCTCTGCAGCCTTCTGACTGAGTCCCACAACATCAACCATCTTCTTGGTTGCAGTCTCTGTGCTTGTCTCAGTAGTTGAAGCCTTTGCAGTAGTCTTCTTTTCTTTATCTCCAAAGCTGAACCAGCCCATAGCACTTCCGACAAAAACAAATACTATTACGGCAACTATGATTGCAGCTGCAATACCACCTATCATTACAGCCTTTTCAAGCTTAGGATCTACATTCTCCTCATCCTCTTCATCGTCGTCATATTCTTCTCTGCCATAGTCGCTGTACTGATCATTCTCATAATCATCGTCCACCTTCTTGAGGCCGCCTCTTCTCGACTGAACAGGTACAGGTTCATCATAATAGTCTTCTTCATCCTTCTGATTCAGAAGAGCATTGATACGACTCATGTCAGGTCTGACTTCTGAACTTCCGGTACCCATATTTCCCTGCATAGGAGGAACAGCACCATACTGATCATACTGTCTCTTATTGGTTCCGTTCTTTATTCTCTCCATATCATCAGGAGTGAACTGCTGTGTAGGAGCCCCCGTAACAGCAGAAGGTGCAACTATAATATCAATATTCGGATTCTCTTTAACTCTCTTGAGATCAGCTATAAGTGCAGCCGCTGTAAGATATCTGCGCTCCGGCTTCTTCTGTGAAGCCTTCATTATTATCTTCTCAAAGCTTGGGAAGATATCCGGATAAAGCTGTCTCGGAGGTATCATATCATTTTGGATATGCATGAGAGCTATGGCTACATTTGTATCTCCTTCAAATGGAACCCTTCCGGTAACCATCTCATACATGGTAATACCAAGTGAATAAATATCACTTCTCTCGTCACTGTAGCCTCCCCTTGCCTGCTCAGGTGATATATAATGCACTGAACCGATACCTGTGGTAGACATGGTTGTAGAGGTAGTCGCTTTTGCGATACCAAAGTCCGTAACCTTTATATTTCCGCTCTTTGAAACTATAATATTCTGGGGTTTAATATCTCTGTGAATAACATGATGCTCATGGGCAGCTTCAAGTCCATTTGCAATCTGGATTGAAAAATCAATAGCCTGAGCCATACCGAGTCTTCCGTTGAGATTAATGTACTCCTTAAGAGTTATTCCCTCAACCAGCTCCATAACTATAAAATATCGTCCATCGTCTTCGCAAACATCATAAACACTGACGATATTCGGATGTGTCAGGCCTGCTGAAGACTGTGCCTCCGCACGGAACTTGGATACAAAATTCTGATCAGAACTGTAATCTGATTTCAAAACCTTTATGGCAACAAATCTTTTAAGTCTTTCATCCTTAGCTCTGTATACGGTGGACATTCCACCTGTTCCGACTACATCTATTATTTCATATCTATCATCTAATATTGTACCGGGTCTTAACATTATCTATCTTACCTCTCTATATGGAAACTATTATTACGGAAATGTTATCATTTCCGCCATAATAATTAGCCCTGCTAATTAATGAAGCTACTGCATCGTCCAGATCTGAATTATCCTGAATGATATCCTTAATCTCATCATCCTCAACCATATTCGAAAGACCGTCTGAACATAGAAGTATTTTATCTCCCTGGGCAACGCTTATTTCAAAGAAATCCGGCATAGCCTCATCTCTTGAGCCCATTGCTTTGGTAATTATATTCTTCTCGGGATGATTTCTCCCTTTATTTCTCTCAAGCTGTCCGCTTCTTATAAGCTCTTCTACAAGTGAATGATCCATGGTTATCTGCCTGATATCATCATTTATCAGGTAAAGCCTGCTGTCACCTATATTCGCGACATAAAGCTTTTGATCGATCACAACCGCCACTACCATGGTAGTTCCCATACCCATTTTATCTTTGTCTTTCTCAGACTCCTTGAAAAGCTCGTTACTTGCATAAACAAGAGCTCTCCTGAGTAAGGAAATGGGATTTATGACTGTAGACTTCCTTATAAAATCAATAACTACACTGATAGCATATCTCGACGCAAAATCTCCTGCAGCATGTCCGCCCATACCGTCTGCAACTATATACAGATTCGGAAGGGGGCCTACGGGAGTGTCACTGATAAATATACTATCCTGGTTATTGCTTCTCTTTCTACCTTTATCTGTTCTTCCAGTAGATATCAAAACTATACACCATGCTTTCTTCTTAACTGTCCACAGGCAGCATCTATATCTCTGCCCATACCTTTCCTAATAGTAACATTTATTCGATTTTTTTCAAGTATTTTCTTAAATTCATCAACATTCTCTGCTGATGTCGGCTTAAAATCTCTCTCATCCACGGGATTCACGGGAATAAGATTTACATGATATATACCGCTGTGACCACCACGATTATTACGCTTTTTCAGAATCTCACTGAGCATGCGGGCATTCTCAGGTGAATCATTAATACCGTTCATAAGACTGTATTCAACTGTTATCCTGCGACCGGTCTTATCAAAGTAATAGTCAGCAGCACTGAGTGTTTCCTCTATTGAATACTTATTTGCTATGGGCATTAAGGTTTTTCTCAGCTCATCGGTGGGGGCATGAAGGGAAAGAGCAAATGTTATCCCAAGTCCTTCGTCTGCCAGTCTCCTTATTTTCGGAACTATACCACAGGATGATACCGTAATATTACGTATGCTGAGATCATAACCATCCTTGTCCGTGATCAGCTTTATAAATCTGATAAGGTTATCGTAATTCTGAAGAGGTTCCCCTGTTCCCATAACCACCACATTAGAGATTTCAGAATCATCCTCTTCCTTACCGACAATGTTTACAGCCTGATATATCTGCCCCAGCATTTCACCTGCTGTAAGGTCCCTGATACATCCTCCTATGGTAGAAGCACAGAACCTGCAACCCATGGCACATCCCGCCTGGGACGAAATACAGATGGAATTGCCGTGATGATACTTCATAAAAACCGTTTCTATCATCTGGCCGTCATTCATCTCAAAAAGAAACTTTCTTGTTCCGTCCGACTTATCGGTCTGATGAGTGACATATCTGACATGACATATACCTTTATCCAGTTCCTCTCTAATATTTTTCGGGACACTCGTCATTTCATCAACGGACTCAACATGTTTTTTATGAAGCCACTCAAATATCTGCTTTCCACGAAACTTCGGCCAGCCCTTATCTGTACAGTATTCAGTTAACTCACTCATATACAGGCTTCTGATATCCATTTTAATCCTCTATCACTTCATTTTTGACAAGATACAATCTGAAATCTTCCTTTCTTTTCGAACTGATATTCGGACTGGGCATAATAACATTAAAGAATATTTCCTTCAGATCCTCCTTTTCCTTTCCAAGGTACGATCTTCTGGTTACACTATCTTCACTTCTATGTAAATATCCGCCTTCATATTCCTGAAGAAACGAAAAGAATTTTTCAAAATCATCTGCAGAACAGGAGCCCTGCATAGTCATTTTCTGCCGGTCAAATTCATTTAATTCAACCTCTGCATCCTTATTCTTATTTAAACGTGACTGTCTGGCCAAAAAGAGTATAATGCAAAGAATAATTGCGACTATTAATAAAACATAGTATCCCATAAACTTATCCTTTAATCCTTTTTTAAAATACAGAAATAGAAGCCGTCACTTCCGTCAATGCCCTGAATAAATGTTTTCTCCTCAATTATCTCAAATGTCATATTTGAAGCATTTTCTGTGTTATTATTTATATTATCTAAAAATCTTCTTACAACATTTCCGTTTTCCGACGGATTTATGGTACATGTTGAAAAGCAGATTGCCCCACCTTTTTTAACATAGTTTGAAGCATTTTGCAAGATAATGAGTCCCTGATTGGCAAGTTCTTTCATGATTTCAATGCTCATATGATACTTTATATCATTCTTTCTTCCGATGATACCAAGTCCTGAGCATGGTACATCGGCTATAACCACATCAAACTTCTGATCTTCTTTAAGCCCTGCAATACTTTCGTCCAAAACAGTTGCATCACCGATCTCAAGTCTCATTCCGAATATATCCGTTTTTTCATCATCGTCATAAATTGAAATACCCAGTCTTTCAGCATTTTCCCGGATTTTTTCAATCTTACTCTCGGATATATCTCTGGAAACAATCACTCCTCCGTTCTTATCATCTGTCGCTATTTCATAAGCCAGCATTGACTTTCCTCCGGGGGAAGCACACATATCCAACACTCTGTCCCCGGGCTTTATCCCGATATGCTCCACTGTATATACCGAAGTCTCATCCTGGACTGTAAATAGTCCATCATTATAACCCGGAAGTCTTCTTACGGAATCATATCCGCTGATACGAAGACATCTGTTTGAAAGAACTCCGTCCTTTACCTCTATCCCCTTTTCTTCAAAAAGCTTCCTCAGAGATTCTCTGTCAGTTTTAAGTGTATTTACACGAACAACTGTATCATGCTCTATAAACTGATCCTCAAGGATAGTTTTTGCTTCGCCCTTTCCATATGTCTCGACAAGAAAATCACAAAGCCACTTAGGAGTCGAGTACCTTGTGTCCATCCTGCTGACAAGATAGCTGTCCAGTTTGTTCTCATCCTTTGCTCTGGCCACATTTCTGAGGAGACCATTTACAAAGCCCGAGAGTCCCTTATATCCCAGTTCTTTAGTAAGCTCCACACTCTCCGATATAGCCGCTCTGTCAGGAACGGAGTCCATATACTTTATCTGATAAATTCCCATCCTGAGAATAATCCTCACATCAGGATCAGGACTTTTCCTCGAAAACTTATCAATCAAAAAATCAAGAGAATACTTTCGTTCAGTAACCCCTTCTACAAGTCTGGTAATAAACGCCCTATCTCTTTTATCAGAAAACTGAATAGTTCGGAGAGCTCCGTCCAGAAGCTCCCCGACATATATATCACTATCTTCAACTTTTTTCAGAATGTCGAAACATATCATTCTGCTGTTCATTTTATACTCTCCGACTAATAATGAAAGCTAAATACTCAGATCCGGCTACATCCCCACTGTTACTTTATAACCATTGAGAAATGCCACAGTTTCCATCAGCTTCTTTCCCTCAGGCTGAAGCATCTTTATCTTTAGTCCCTTTTCTCCGCATCTGATCACAAAATACTTCTTTGTAACTTCGCAAACCTTTCCGATATCCACGCTTGTATCAGCCACATCTACGACCTCAGCTTCAACTATCTTGATATTCTTATCTCCTACTGTGGTACATGCACACGGCCATGGATAAAGCCCTCTCACCGCTCTCTCTATTTCTTCAGCAGCCTTGTTCCAGTCAATAATACTCATGCTCTTATCCAGCTTGCCACAGTAGCAGCTTTCTTCATCATTCTGAGGAATACGCCCGGCTGTTCCCTTCTCTATATCAGCCATAGTCTTAACCACAAGCTCAGCTCCCATTTCCGAAAGCTTTACAGTAAGGGTTTCTGTATTATGTAAACCTATTTCAGTTTCATCCCTGCTTATTATATCGCCTGTATCAAGTCCCTTTGCCATATACATGATGGTCACACCGGTTTTCTCATCACCATTTAATATACTGGCTTCTATAGGAGATGCACCTCTGTATTTTGGAAGCAGGGATGCATGGATATTAATGCATCCGTATTTCGGAATGTTAAGGACATCTTCACTGAGTATCTGACCGTAAGCAGCAACAACTATTATGTCCGGATTCAGAGCCTTAAGCTCTTCAACTACAGAATCTTCCCGTAGTTTCTCCGGCTGATATACGTTTAGTCCCAGCTCCTGAGCAGCCAGCTTGACATCAGATGGCATCAGCTTCTTGCTTCTGCCCTTTGCCTTATCAGGCTGGGTGTATACTCCGACTATCTCATGTCCTGCTTCTTTTATTTTTTTTAAGGGGCGTACGGCAAAATCCGGTGTACCCATATATACGACTCTCATATAATTACATCCTTTATCTGCACTTTATAAATCAAATAGTTTTCAATAACTTTTTTTATTATTTCAATAATTTATACTATTTCAGTCTTTATTCAGCTTCAATATCCTCATCATCTTCCTCCGGTATTTCATCCGGGTCTATAGGCTCAACCTTATATAATCCGTCTATTGCCAGATCCTTATAAAGGATTCCGTCAAGGTGGTCAAGCTCATGACATATCGCCCTTGCCAGAAGATCCTCACCCTCAACGGTAATCTCATTCATATTTCTGTCAAGCGCCTTACATACAACATGCTGAGGTCTGGTAACATCTCCCTGTAAACCGGGTAAGCTGAGACATCCCTCCGGACCGGTCTGTTCTCCGTCCTCTTCAATGATTTCAGGATTTACCAGTACCAGCGGATTATCCTCCATGGTATCGATAACCACTATTCTGCGGAGCACTCCAACCTGAGGAGCTGCAAGTCCAACTCCATTTGCCTCATACATAGTTTCAAACATATCATCAATAAGTGCACTGAGTCTTTCCGTCATCTTCGTAACAGGCTTGCACTTCTTTCTGAGAACCTCATCTCCGTCTTCACGTATGTTTCTTATTGCCATCTCTCTACTCCTTCTAAATACTATTGCGAGTCAGGATCAAAGGACTCTCATGGGGTTGAAATCAAACTGTATTTCCACATCACCCGAGCCACCTGTGAGTCCATTTCTTCTCGCTTCATTTATTGATTCCATTTTTTTCTCATAGATATCCTCCGCCACTCCCGCAAGCCTGGTAAGGATATCATAGTTTTCGCTCTTAATATAGATAACCCTTCGATATATATTATTAACTCTGTAAATAAATGCATCCGCAGGTCCGATGATATCTGCCGACGCATCTTCGAAGTCATATTCACCCATCGCCTTTGCTATCTCATCAGACAGCCCTACGGCCAGTTCTTCCCTATCCGAGCTGATCATGACTCCCAGCATCTGATAAAATGGAGGATAATGCAGCAGCTTTCTGTATGCTATCTCATAGTCGTAAAATGCTTTGTAATCCTGAACCGCAGCAGCAGTTATGGCATAATGCTCCGGCTGGTAGGTCTGTATAACAACCTGTCCGCTTATCTCATCTCTGCCGGCTCTTCCCGATGCCTGTGTCAGCAGGTCAAATGTTCTCTCCGCCGACTCATAATCAGTATCAAACAGACTCAGATCAGCCAGAATATTTCCAACCACAGTTACTCTCGGGAAATCATGACCTTTTACGATCATCTGCGTACCCACGAGACAGTCTGCTTCGCCGTCTCTGAACTTCTTTATTATAGCCCCGTGGCTTCCCTTTCCGGTAGTTGTATCCCTGTCCATCCTGAGGGTTCTGATATCCGGAAACAGTTTTTTTATCTCTGCTTCCAGCTTCTCGGTTCCGGTTCCGTATCCTCCGATAAGCTTAGAGGAACAACCGGGACACTGAGTCGGCATGGGCTCCTCATAACCACAGTAATGACACATAAGTCTGCTCTTCCCATGAAGTGCCAGTGACACATCGCAGTTCGGACATTTTATGGCTTCGCCGCAGCTTCTGCAGGAGACAAATGTATTAAATCCCCTTCGATTAATAAAGAGCATTGCCTGCTCTTTTCTTGAAAATGCATTCTGAAGTTTTTCATATAATGGCTGAGAAATGATGCTCCTGTTTCCTTTAGCCAGTTCATCTCTCAGATCCACTATCTCGACCTCGGGAAGCGTAGCTCCCTTTACTCTTTCGGTCAGCTCGTACAGCTTGTACTCACCATTTAACGCCTTGTAATAGCTCAGAACAGAAGGAGTAGCTGATCCGAGAACAACTCTTGCATCCTCCAGCTCTGCTCTTTTCTCGGCAACCTCCCTGGCATGATACTTCGGTGTCTTATCACTTTTATATGACGTATCATGCTCTTCATCGATTATTATAAGTCCCAGATTTCTGAAGGGGGCGAACAGCGCAGATCTGGGGCCTATCATGATATGTGTCTCGCCATTCATGGCTTTCATAAATTCACGATATTTTTCACCCTTGCTGAGCTGTGAGTTCAGTATACATATGCTGTCCTGAAAATAGCTTCCGAATCTTGCAACAGTCTGATATGTAAGTGCTATCTCGGGCACAAGGACTATAACATCCTGACCTCTTTTGATCACTTCCTCTGCCATACGGATATATACTTCTGTTTTTCCGCTTCCGGTCACACCATGAAGAAGACTTACTCTTTTTTCTGCTTTGTCCAGCGACTCTGTAAAATCATCCACAATCTTCTGCTGCTGTTTTTCCAGCTGATCTATGGGACGAAACTCGGGAATACTTTCACGGATATCTATCCCTGCTTTTCTTTCCCTGACCTTTTCTTTCACCGGCATGACTGTCATAAGTGCACTGATAAGCGTACAGCCGTATTTTTCCTTCATCCACTGTGCAAGTCTGATAAGTCTGCTTTCTATACTTATGGCTCTCTCAGAAACCTCTATAATACTTTTTATCTTGGCTTTATCATATACAGGTTCATCCTTAAGACCTATAACATAGCCTGTTCTGACCCGGTCGCCTTTTCCAAATGGAACCTTTACAACCGAACCTATTTCCACCATCCCCTGAAGTGCTTCGGGGACTGAATATTCGAAAGGTTTGTCAACATTACTCTGCGAAATATCTATTATTATATCCGCATATTTTACTGACATCTTCTTCCTCCAAAATCTCTTTAACAAGGTCGCGTTCATCCATATGATGCTTCCTGCCCTTTATTTCCTGATAGTCCTCGTGACCCTTTCCGGCAAGAATGATAACATCACCTTCCTCAGCATTCATTATGGCATAACGGATAGCTTCCTTACGATCAATTATATCCACATACTTTCCGCCTGTCTTATCTATACCGACCTTTATATCATCCATGATAGCCTGAGGATTCTCATCCCTAGGGTTATCACTTGTGATGATTGATAAATCCGCAAATTTTCCGGATACCTCTCCCATCTCATATCTTCTTGACTTAGCCCTGTTACCGCCGCATCCGAACAGAGAAACTATTCTCTTCGGATTATATTCTCTGATAGCCTTCAGGAGTGACTCAAGAGCAACTCCGTTATGAGCATAGTCGATCATAAGTGTAAATGCATCCGATATCGGAATCATTTCCACTCTTCCTCTGACCTTTATCAGCTCCAGTATTCTCTGGATTTCATCAAAGCTGACACCCATGCAGTCTGCAACAACAAGAGCAGCAAGTGAATTGTATATACTGAAATCACCCGGCAGATCAACTTTGATATGTCCCTCGAGAGTTCCATCCAGATCAAACTCAATGCCGAGGATACCATTTTCCATATAAAGATTATGACCTCTGGCTATATAATCCGCATCCTCACTTTTTCCAAATGTGATGGGATTTGCCGTACTTCCCTGCATCATATATTCTGTCTCAGGATCGTCCAGATTATAAATACCTATCTTGCAGAGTGAGAACAGTTTCTTTTTCCAGTTCCTGTACTCCTCATAATCAGCATGCTCATTAGGGCCTATATGATCAGGTGAAAGATTTGTAAATATACCATAGTCGAAGTTTATTCCTGCAACTCTGTCAAGCATAAGTCCCTGGGAAGAAACCTCCATTACAACAGCATCACATTCATTATCAACCATGTGTCTCAGCTTCTCCTGAATGACCAGAGACTCAGGTGTTGTATTCAGTGCTGCAACACACTCTTTTCCGTCATCTATCTCTATAGTGCCGATAAGTCCTGCCTTAAAGCCGGCCAGCTCAAGCATTTCCTTTATCATATAAGAGGTAGTAGTCTTTCCCTTGGTTCCGGTAATTCCGATAACCGTAAGCTCCTCTGAAGGATTCCCGTAAAACTCAGAGCTCATCATACCCATAGCATATCTGACATCATCAACACGGATAATTGTAACTTTACTTTCCTCATCCTTTGAAAATTCTCCGTTTATCAGAATGTCATTTTCCAGCAGATAAGAAAGCTTCTCCTGACTCTTCTGTGTTACTATGGCTGCAGCTCCGTTTCTGATAACATCAGGTATAAACTTTGCTCCGTCAACCTTTGCTCCACGCACGGCAAAATACAGTCCCCCACTGACTGCCTTTCTGGAATCATTTGTAATATCTGTTATTTCAGTATCTATATCTCCACAGATAATTTCATACTTCAGATCACCTAATAAATCCCTTAATGTCATACCTTTCTCCCTTCTGACTATACAAAGAAAGTGTCACGGAAAAAAGCCGTGACACATATCCCTTACTCGTCGTCGCCAACTATCTTGATTTTACCTTCATATAATTCTTCAACAGCTACCGATAAAGGCTTCTTGCCCTCGGTATCAGCAACAAGCGGCTCACTTCCGCTTATAAGCTGTCTTGCTCTCTTTGCAGTCGCAAGTACTATGGAGTAACGACTCTGAACAACCGGCTGTTCTCCCGGTTCAACGCCTTCATTGGCAACCTCCATAAGATCACTGTATGATGGGTGTATCATAATATAATCCTCCTTTAAGCCCATTTACTGAGCTGATTTTTAATATTTGAGATTAATTCTCCCTTATTTTCCTTTTTACAGGATTCACTTACCACAATGTAATGAATGGTGTCGACACATTCTTCAAGCTCATCATTGATAACCACATACTCATAGTTGTCCATTGACTGAGACTCTTCAGCCGCTCTCTTCATTCTCTTCTTTATTACATCCTCTGTCTCGGAGCCTCTGTTTACAAGACGGCCGTGAAGTGTTTCAACATCCTTTGTGGAAATAAATATAAGCAGTGCATCCGGGTACTGTGCCTTGATGCTCATAGCCCCCTGAACCTCTATCTCAAGGATAACATTTTTTCCTGCTTTTATCTCATCCTCAACAAACTTACGAGGTGTTCCGTAATAGTTATCCACATACTGTGCCCACTCTATAAGTCCGTTATAATCAATAAGAGACTTAAACTCTTCATCTGTTTTAAAATAGTATTCCCTTCCGTCTACCTCTCCTTCTCTGGGAGCTCTGGTAGTAGCTGAAATGGAAAGACTGTAATCATACTTTTTTACAAGCTCGCTGACAACCGTTCCTTTACCGGATCCGGAAAATCCTGAAATAACTATAAGCCTTCCTTTTGACATACAATTCCCCTATTCTATATTCTGAACCTGCTCGCGAACCTTCTCGATACAGGTCTTCATATCTATACCAATGTCAGTAACTGCCAGTGTATCGGATTTGGAAAGAGTTGTATTCGCTTCCCTGTTCATCTCCTGAACAATGAAGTCGAGTCTTCGTCCAATGGTTTCCGAGTTTTCAGTATCTGCAGAAAGCATATCCCTGAATGCCGCTATATGACTGTGAAGTCTTACCAGCTCCTCATCAACAGAAACCTTATCCGAGTAAATAGTTACTTCCTGAACAATCCTGCTCTCATCTATATTTGTTGTAGAAAGAAGCTTTTCCACCTTTTCCGTAAGCTTTGCTCTGTACTCTTCGATAATCTTCGGTGCAAGCTCATCTATCCTGCAGGTAAGCGCCTCAAGCTCATCAAGCTTTCCGACAAGATCACGTCTGAGATTCTCGCCTTCCTTTGCCCGAGACTCCATAAACTGCTTTCCGGCTGCGTCCAGTACTTTTTCTATGATGGTATATTCTTCATCTTCCACATAATAATTCTCTTCAACTGTGAATACATCGGGGAATCTGGCAATGACTGTCGGCTTATATTCCTCCTCCAGTCCGAAATCCTCCTCGATGGATTTAAGATGATTCATATACTGCTGAGCTATCTCCTTATCATACTTAACAAGATAACCAGATGATTTAAGATTTGTATATGTCACGAAGATATCAACCTTACCACGCTCCACATACTTCTTTGCTGTCTTCCGAAGCTCAGGTTCAAATCTGCTGATGGTTCTCGGAAGCTTTATATTTATATCACAATATCTGTGATTTACTGACTTCATCTCAATGATGATCTTTCTGTCTTCGTCGGAATACTCACTTCTTCCGAAGCCTGTCATACTATATACCATATCTTATACCTGTTCGCCGTTTTATTATTATAAAATGTATTAATTTTCACTCAGAAACATTACCAAACATAGTAATCATGTCTAAAACGCATACATAGCTATTATAAAATACTATTGATTATTTTTCAAGTATTTGGCAGACCATCTTTTATTCCCGGTCCGCATCATCTTTTATTTGACCGTCTCCATATCTTTCGTTCTTCGGCTTCTTTTATCAGCATATCCCTGAAGTCCGGATGTGCGATAGATATAAGATCCTCAGATCTCTCCC
This sequence comes from uncultured Lachnospiraceae bacterium, assembly GCA_902781895.1. Lineage (GTDB taxonomy): Bacteria > Bacillota > Clostridia > Lachnospirales > Lachnospiraceae > Eubacterium_Q. The sequence goes on along the minus strand of CACZLA010000016.1, from coordinate 13,223 downwards.
AGGTGGATTTTCCTTCAAGATTAACAACTCCGAATTCAGTTACTATAAAATAAACCTGACTTCTGGGAGAAGTGATTATATCTCCGTTAAACTGAGGCGTTATGCATGACCTGACGTTTCCATCCTTATCCTTATAGGTTGAAGTCATACAGATAAATGCTTTCCCGCCCCTGGACGCCGAAGCACCGGTAAGAAAGTCCAGCTGTCCACCGGTTCCGCTTATATGTCTTCCCTCAAAGCTTTCGGACGCAACCTGACCGTAAAGATCAACAGCAACGCACCCATTTATAGATACCATGTTATCAAGCTGTGCTATAACAAAGGGACGATTTACGTACTCCAGCGGAAATGCAGCAACCCCAGGATTATCATCCAGCCATTCGTAAAGATCAGTGGAACCCACAGCACATCCGAAGACACCCTTTCCTCTGTCTATACTCTTTCGTTTATTAGTAAGTTTACCGGAGCGATAAAGCTCCAGATAAGCATCCGTGCAAAGCTCTGTATGCATCCCCAGATCCTTTACATCACTTTCAGAAATAAGTGCTCCAACTGCATTTGGTATAGCACCGATTCCCAGCTGCAGTGTTGCCCCATCAACTATATAAGGGATTATGTGATTCGCTATCTTCCAGTCAATATCCCTGGGCTGTATCGGAAGAAAGTTTTTGAAGGGCTGATGCTCTCCCTCAACTATATAGTCCACATCCGAGATATGGATTGACTCATTTGATCCACCGTGGATAGTCGGCATATTTTCATTTACTTCAACTATAACGATGTCTGCCTTCTCACATATAGGCCCTGCAACACCGGTATTAACGGAGAAGTTAAAGTACCCATGCTTGTCCATAGGTGCAACACTGACCATAACCACATTTACATCTATAAAGAATTCATAGTATGCAGCATTGTACTGGAACACCATTGGGATGTAATAACAAAGTTCCCTGTCACACAGCTTTCTCTCATACGAAGAAAAATGCCAGCTATGATATATAAAATGTTCTCTCGACGGATCACACTCTGCCACCTCAATCGGTCCCGGTATCAGATTGCCCCTTATCTTTACGTCCTCCAGCTCATCCCTTCTTTTCGCCAGGGCCTTATCAAGAAGTACCGGCATTCCAAGAGAACTGGTATAATCAACCCAGTCACCACTTTTTACAACCTTTACAGCTTCGTCAGCCGTTCTCAGTTTAGACTTGTATTCCCGCGAATAATCTATTAACATATATAGCCCCCATAAATAGATTTAATCATAACCCAATCATACCAACCGGACAATAATACGCATCTCTGTTTAGCGGATATAATTTATCTGACGTATCAATAATAAGCCCCGTAGCAATCGGCATCTTATATTGTTCCAATATTTTAAAGTTTTTATCCGCCTTATCCTTTCCAATTCCTTTTTTAATCTCAATAGGATATAACTTCTGATCTTTGATATATATAAGGTCAACTTCTTTTTGATCTCTATCCCGATAATAGTATAACAAATACTCAATTCTCTTCCCACTGTTACGAATACTTTTTACTATCTCACTAACAACATAGGTTTCAAAAAAAGCACCAGCCATAGGAGATGCTTCCAATATACTGTAGTCAGACCATCCACATAAGAAGGCACAAAGACCGGTATCCATAAAATACAATTTAGGCTTCTTTATTATTCTCTTGGCCATATTATTCGAATATGGATGCAGAATCATAATTATACCTGATGCCTCAAGTATTGATATCCAGCTTTTAACTGTACGTGCATCTATCCCAACCGCATCACCTATCTCAGTATAATCCAGTTGCTGTGACGTCCGTAGTGCAATTATCATCATAAACCTTCTGAAATCATCCAGTTTCCCGACATTGATCATCCGACTGACATCTTTTTCAAGATATGTAGATATATAGCTTTCAAAAAATGTATCTCTATCCAGTTTCGATATCCAGTATTCAGGCATACCTCCGAGGAAAATCTCTTTAAATACCTCATACCTGTTTTTTGGTTTAAGTTTATTTTGTCTATTCTTTAGTATGTCTATATCAGGAACAAAGTCATGCCCTTCTATCTTCATCTTTTCACATTCAGATAAAGAATTCACTTCTATTATCGCTGTTCTTCCCGCCAAAGTTTCTGATGCATTTTCTCTGATCTCATGTGTGTTCGAACCTGTTAGGATATACATAAGCGGCTTGCCACCTTCATTGTTTGTTCTCTTAATTTTAGACTCATCTATCCTTATCTTGATGGCTTCCATTAAGCCGGGAACCTTTTGAATCTCATCTATAATCAGAGGAATTTCATGTGCATCCAAAAAAAGCTCAGGATCATTTGTTGCAAGCATTCTTTCTTTGCTATCATCTAAAGATACATATTCATAATCCTGAAATATATTTCTTACCATAGTGGATTTGCCGGTCTGTCTGGCACCATATAATGTAATACACGCATATTCTTCAGCAATATCTAATATTTTTTTCTCTAATTGTCTATGATAGTACATTTAGGTTTTCTCCTATAACTATTATGGATTAAGTATATAATAAATAATCGGCAAAATCAACATAGCATTGTCGATTCTGCCGAAAACCATCTATTTATATAACGATAGTATTATTCTACTCCAGAAAAACCTTGCGTTTTATAATCATCAAAATCTAGTTTAAATACATAAAATGTACCATTTGCCTTTTTATAAAAGGTCGATCTTGCCATTCCGCACTTTTTTGCCGCCTCTGACACACTCAGTCTTTTATTTCTCCACTGTTCATAAACATCACTAAAACAATCCGGCAGAGGCATTGGTGGCGGACCAAACCTTACCCCTCTTGCTTTTGCTATTGCTATACCTTCAGCCTGTCTTTGTCTTATATTGGCTCGTTCATTTTCTGCAACATAGCTTAAAAGAGCCAATACTATATCTGAGAGAAACGTCCCCATAAGATTTTTCCCTCTCCTCGTATCCAATAGTGGCATATCTATAACCACTATATCAGCTTTCTTATATTTTGTTATATACTTCCACTGGTCAATTATATCCTCATAGTTTCTTCCCAGACGGTCAATACTCTTAACATATATCAAATCATCTCTCTTTATTCTTCTCATTAGTTTTTTATATTTAGGGCGATCAAAATCTTTTCCAGATTGTTTATCAATAAATATATCCTCATCCCTTATACCGAGTTCATGCATAGTTTTTATCTGCCTATCTTCATTCTGATTCCTGGAACTCACTCTGCAATATCCATATATATTCACACTATCCCTCCTCTCAACACTAATCAAAAACAGGCAGCCTTGATTTTCTATCACTGCTACCTGTTCTATAAAAGTCATTTTACTGAACTAGTTTTATACCATCCACCTTTGGCTCTGCCATCATCGAATAGTTGGTATGATATATGACATACCCCGGCTTTGCCTGTGGTGGCTTCTTCAGATTCTTTCTCTCTGTGTAGTCTATCTCAACCTTCGGGGCTTCCTTGCCGCTGGAGTAGAATGCAGCAAGTGACGCAGCCTCCTCAAAAACTCTGTCAGGAATATCCATCAGTCCCTTATCATTTGCCTTCAGCTTTACGATAACATGTGAGCCTGGCATCTGCTTTGCATGGAACCATATATCCTTTCCTTCCGCAAATCCAAATGTAAGTTCATCGTTCTGAATGTTGTTCTTTCCAACATAGATATCGTAACCATCCGAAGAGATAAAATGAAGCGGCTCACTAGCCTTAATCTTTCTCTCTCCTTTAGACGATTTCTTCTTTTTGATGATATCGGCCTTTATCAGTTCCTGTCTCAGCTGTGCAATATCTTCGTCGCTTGTTGCCATATCGAGATTATGCTTTGCTGAAAGCAGATAATCCAATTCCTCTTTGGTCCTAGCCAGAAACTCAGTTAGTGCAACATATGTTCTTTTCTTTTTATTATACTTTGCAAAGTATTTCTGCGAATTTTCCTGTGCACTTAGATTCGGATCCAAAGGAATGGTAATCTCCTGATTATCATAATAGTTTATACATGTCAGTTTACTTTCCCCTACCTTAAGGTTGTAACCATAGGTATTGATAAGTTCACCGTAAACCTTATACTTATCTCTATCCTCAGTATCCTTCATTTGTGAAAGCTGAAGATCATATTTCTTAGTTGCTCTTTCAATAAGTGTAGTGAGAAGCTTCTTTATATCCGATGAAGATGATTTTAATGATATGTTCTTTTCCTTATGCTTATAGAATTCATGCAGAATCGTACTTATCGTTGCATTCTCAGGACAGTTTAACTCATTAAACCTAGTCAGCCTAAATGAGTGGTAGTCTTTTGCCACACCATCTATATATGCTATACACGGAGTGAATCTTCCTTCTTTAATACAGATAACCATATCCTCAATACATTCAAGAAGACTTTCTTTTTCCTTTTCAGTAAGCTCATTAAAGGACTGCCTTGCATCTATTTTTGAACGATAAACTATTTCCTCTGCAAGCCCTTTTGAAAAGCCGGTAAACGAAGTAAAGATTGCTTTTGAAACATTTACATTCTTTCCAGCAAGAACATCTGACAGAACACCCCTGCTGAAATCACTTACCATATCTATCTTCCCCTGATCTTCAGGAGCTTTATACCTCTGTCCAGGATACAAAATCCTTATTTCCTTATCACTATCTTTCGATATAGCATCACTGAGATCGGGCATAACTCTTTTCATAGAATCGATAATATTCATATCTCCATCTAGCAAAATGATGTTACTCTGCCTTCCCATTATCTCAACGATCAGATGCTTCACTCCTATATCACCCATTTCATCCAGATGTTCGAAAACAAAATCAAAAACTCTGTCAAAGCCTGGTTGATCAACTTTTATAAGTCTTCCATTTCCAAGATGCTTTCTAAGTAACATACAGAAGGCCGGGGCCTGCATCGGTGCAGGTGGAAGACTGTCTGCGATATATACTATCGGAAGTGAAGCATTACATGATATATAAAGCTTCGTCTGTCCATTATATCCCTTTATAGTAATTGTAATAACATCAGAAGAAGGCTGCTGAATCTTCAGAACACGTCCACCTTCAGAAGCCTTCTTTATATCATTTATTACGTTACTTATCACTACTCCATCGTATGCCACTTTGTTTCCTCTGTTTCCTTAATATATACATCAGGGGACAGCCTTACAAATATTCATTGCTTAACTGTCCCCAATTAATTTAAATTCTATGTTTTAAGAATACACTCTTTTGATACGTCCTAGATCTCATTATAGAGCTGTTCATAGAGTCTTGCGCTCTTATCCCAGCTGTAATCCTGTTCCATAGCTCTCTTAACCATTACATTCCAAGCATCCCTGTCATCAAAGAATACATGCTTTGAATAATTAATGGTATTCAGAAGCTCTCTGGAATCATAGTTTGCAAAACTGAACCCTGTTCCCGTTCCTTCAAACTCGTTGTAAGGTTCAACCGTATCCTTAAGACCACCTGTCTCACGAACGATCGGAAGTGAACCATACTTAAGAGCCATCAGCTGTGTAAGTCCACACGGTTCAAATCTTGAAGGTACAAGTATTGCATCGCAGCCTGCATAAATCTTATGTGACAGCTCATCACTGAAATAGATATTTGCAGAAAGCTTAGCAGGATGGAATCCCTGATAATACTTGAACATTTCCTCATAACGTCTGTCACCGGTTCCGAGAACAACCAGCTGTGTTCCGTCTGTCATGATATCATTCATGATATGATCCATAAGGTCAAGACCCTTCTGATCGGTCAGACGTGAAACGATACCCATAAGGTAAGCATTTTCATCCTCAGGAAGTCCGAGTTCCTTCTGAAGTGCAAGCTTATTCCTAACCTTACCCTTCTTGTATGTTCTTGTGTTATATTTGCAAGCTATCTTATCATCCTTTGAAGGATTGAAAATATCGTAATCGATACCATTTACTATGCCCCAAAGGCTCTGCCAACGTGCCTGAAGCAGTCCGTCAAGACCTTCGCCGTAATAAGGAGTCTGTATCTCATGAGCATATGTATTTGATACAGTTGTTATCTTATCTGCATAAACAAGACCACCCTTAAGCATGCTTGCGTCTTTGTTCATCTCAAGCTTGTCAGGTGTAAACAGATAACTCGGAAGACCCGAATACTCCTGTATGGTCTTTATATCCCATTTACCCTGGAACTGCAGGTTATGAATAGTCATAACCGACTTGATGCCCTGGTAAAATGGATTATCAGCGAAAAGTGTCTTCAGATATACAGGTACAAGTCCTGCCTGCCAGTCATGGCAATGAACTATGTCAGGTCTGAAACCTATACTCGGAAGGATAGAAAGTGCTGCCTTACTGAAGTAGCAATACTTTTCAATATCCCACTTAACATCACCATAAATATTGAATCCATTGAAATAATACTCATTATCAATGAAGTATACGGGAACACCCTCATACTCCATATACATCACACCAACATACTGCTGCTTCCATCCGATATCCATATGAAAATGTGTTATATATTTCATATTCTTCTTGTACTTCTCAGGAAGACACATATAGTTCGGGATGATGATCCTGACATCGTATTCATTACGATTGAACTTCTTGGGAAGTGTACCAACTACATCAGCAAGACCACCGGTCTTAATAAACGGTACACACTCAGAAGCAATATAAGCCACTCTTTTCATGCCACAAACCCTCCATAATATAATTCAAAAAATCAGTTTTTTAATCCCCAAAAATATCTTTTTTTATTATAACAAAAATATAATCTTTTGAATAGCGATAATCTTTATTTATCCGAGTTTTATCTCAATGAATTTTTTGATCAGGTCAACACATCCGCTTATTCCAAGTTCTTCGGTGTTAAGTGAAAGATCATAATTCTTTATATCAGTCCACTCACATCCCGTATATTTGAAATAATAATCGGCCTTTCTCTCATCAACCTTTGCAAGATAATTTCTGAGCTCAGCCTCCGGCATATAATGTCTGGACTGTGCTCTCTTCATCTTAAATCCGATAGGCGCATGAACAAATACATTTATGGCATTCGGATTACCCTTCAGTATATAGTTCGCGCATCTTCCGATGATGATACATGATTCTCTGTTAGCAAGCTCAGCAATTATTTCAGACTGATAATCATAGATATTTTTGATATATATCATATCATCATCTGCGATCTTTGTAGTGAGAACATCATCAATATGCGGTGTCGGAAGCGGCTCGGAATATATCTCTTTTGCCACATCAAACAGTAGTGTATCTTTAATCCTGTCATCATGCGCAACATGATCATCCTGCATATTTTCATTCTTCGATACAAGTCTGAACATTTCACTGTTATAACAGTTAACGCCCAGTTCTTCAGCGAGTCTTGTTCCGATTTTCTGACCGCCTGAGCAATACTCTCTGGCTATTGTAACAACGAATTTTTCCATACGCCCCTCCCGGTTTTTCATAAATATTAATAACCTATATTTGCAAGTAATCTGCTATCCCACGTTTGTATACACATCCTGGACATCATCGTCTGCGTCCAGAAGGTCAAGGATTCTGTCCAGGTTCTTCTGTATTTCCTCATCAGCTACCTCTACATAATTCTGAGGAATCATTGTCACCTCAGCAGATGCCATCTTTATACCTTCTTTATCAAGTGCATCTCTTACTGCAGAAAAATCTGCAGGAGAAGTAATTATCTCAAACGAATCCTCTTCTTCTGAAAAGTCCTCAGCACCTGCATCAAGTGCGATCATCATCAGATCATCCGCATCCATTTCTACTTCTTCTTTATCCAGAATGATCTGTCCCTTCTCATCAAACATATATGATACACAGCCTGAAACTCCGATGCTTCCTCCACCCTTTGTAAATGCACTTCTTACATTTCCAGCTGTTCTGTTATTGTTATCTGTAAGGCACTTTACGATGATGGCGATTCCCCCCGGGCCATAACCCTCATATGTGTTATATGAATAGTTTACATTTTCAAGGTCTCCGGCAGCCTTCTTGATACCTCTCTCGATAGTATCATTCGGCATATTGTTTGCCTTTGCCTTTGCAATAACATCACGAAGTCTTGCATTGTTCTCAGGATTCGTACCGCCTTCCTTAACTGCAACCGCAATCTCACGGCCTATAACTGTAAATGCTTTTCCCTTCGCTGCATCGTTCTTTTCTTTCTTAGCTCTGATATTCGCAAATTTTGAATGTCCTGACATGATTTTTCCTCTTCTTTCTATGTTTTATTAAGATTCTTCGCTTCGCACAGAATGACATTAATCCGAAGAATCTGCTTCAGGTAGCTTTGTTATCTTTACCGACTTAATCAGCTTATCTTCTATCTCAAGTGTTTCAAAGGAATATCCTCCATAGTCTATCTTGATATTTCCTTCATCCTTCGGGAAGCCTCCCAGCATATATAAAAGAAAACCGTTAAGTGTCTCTATATCAGTATCCGGAAATTCCAGATCATCTATCTGATCCTCCAGGTCATGCAGCTTTATCATACCATCAACTACATAACCATCGCCATAAGCCGCACGAACCTCGTCGGTTTCCTGATCATGTTCATCCCAGATATTTCCGACTATCTCTTCGATGATATCTTCAAGAGTAACTATACCATCTGTCTGACCATACTCATCCAGAACAACTGCCATATGCATTTTCTCTCTCTGCATCTTTTTAAGAAGCTTGGAAATGTCATAGGTAGGATGGATATACATAGCCTCTTCCATGATATTTTCAACTCTTTCTTCTGCATTTGAAAGATACATTTTCGTCATATCCTTCAGGTGAAGAACACCGATGATATTATCAATATCCTCACCATAAACCGGATATCTGGAATAACCACTTTCCAGGCATCCTTCAATGATATCCGACAGAACGTCCGTCTTCGCTACCGCAAATATTTTATTTCTGCTGGTCATGATATCCCTGACTATCTTATCATCAAGATCCAGTATATTCGAGATCATCTCCGCCTCATCCTCCTGGATAAAGCCCTGTTCATGACCTTCCTCTACCATGGAGAGGATTTCCTCCTCTACCCGTTCTTCGTCTTTCTTTTTAAACATATTTCTCCATTATTTTCTATTATTTATTACACGTTCATCATCATCAAATATAATTGTATTATCTTCTTCCAATCTTATTTTTTCCATTTTTTCTTTTTCTCTTTTATCACGAGCGGGAATTATCACAATTGTATCTAAAAGTATAAAAGATCCAAGTACGAATGCACCAATAACAAAAATCCATAATTTTTTGCTTACAGTAGAATCAAAACACAAGTACCTAACATTTATTCCACCATTCTTATTATTACCATTTTCATCAAGAATACCTAGATCAGTTAATGCATTTTTATAGTATTGCAAATCATCATTATTGGTTAATTCTACCATTCTCCCTTTTAGTTTTACAGTATAGTCTGAACGAAGCACATCTGATTCTAAAGTATCATTAGACACCGCTTCAAGAAACTGTACTTTATTCCCCGGCACCTTTACAGCTATTACTGAATTATCATCCAACATCGCTACATAATATGTATAAGTAACGGCTACAGAAAAATCTATAGAATCCTCTTCCTTTTCATAAGCCCCAAATGATGAATCAACAATCAAAGACTCATACGGTTGTGATAACAATTCATTATCTGAAATAGTATAATTGCTATCATAAAGCATTTCATTAATGCTTATTGGTGTTTTAGTCAATAAAAATCTATAATTCAACGCAAACAACACCACTGAAACAATCAAAAGAATGATTGCTAGTACAATTGATGCTTTTTTTACATAGGACCTATGATTTGTCTCATTGCTAAATCCCTTAATAATTCCGTCATTATTATAATCACCAATTATACTCATCTGACAATATTCCTTCCGGAGATAGATATTTTGTTATCACTTGTCCTCTCGTGTCTATCTGGCTCATTAAACTTCGGTTCCTCTTCCCTGTTGGGATCTAGTGCTGTATTCTCCCCCAGAAATTCTCCGTCTGACATAAACATCTCAAGTTCGTCAAACTGGACATATTCCTGATTATAATCATTGCCATCGGAAGAACTCTGTGTCGAAATCCCCTGTGAGCCTCCGGGCGATTCACTTGAAGAGCTGTCGACTTCGCTTGTTTTCGGAGCAGGCCAGAATGCAGTACTTTTCTGTGCTTCACTTTGATGTCTGAACTGCGCCTCCTGTTTTTGCATCACCTTCTGTTTCTTTTTTCTTTTAACCGAGGAAACAATAATATCTCCAAAAGTACAGCCAACTCCGATCACCAGTGTCACAATGGTTAGTGTCCATAGCGAACCTCTGTTTTCAGTCGCATTAAGACATATATATCTCATTTTAATACCATTATCAGTTTTGCTGCCCTTTTCATCCTTCACACCAAGCTTCACAAGTGCTTCATCATAATACTTCTGAATCTCACCACTTGTAATTGTTTCTATTCTTCCCTCAAGTGTTATTGTCTCTTTCGAATAAAACTTACTTGATGCGTACGTTTCACTTGTCATTTTTTCAAGTGTATCAACATCCTTTTGGTTTTTTACCTTAACAGCCATTATCGAATTATCATCCAAAAGCGTCAGATAATATGTCGATTCTCCGGTCGGTATAAAATAAAACGTGTGTTTTTCGGTTGCAAATGAACCAAGACATGAATTCAGAGTAATGGATGCAAACTGATTCATTATGTCTTTGCTATCCATATCATACTTCTTCTCATAAAGAAGCTTATTTATATTCAACGGCTTACCATGAAGCATATAATCATGATATCCTGCAAATGTAAGGACACTTATAAATAACATAAGTATTCCTCCAAGAAAAAAACAGGTTTCTGACTTAGCTTTCTCACTCATGTAAGTAATTCACCTCCCAGACTTGCTGCCCATCTTTATAGTAAATCCTCGGCACACGCCTTGATATATGGCATGCCATCTCATAATTAAAGCTGTTGGCCGGTTCTGCCACCTCTTCTATGGAAATGTGATTCTCACCCTGAGTTCCAAAAAGGACAACCTCGTCACCTACACAAACCACTTCAGTTCTATCGTCCAGGGCTTTATTATTTGAACCACTTTGAATATCAGTTACATCCACCATTATCTGATCCATACATACTCGTCCGATTATTGGCGCATATTGTCCGTGAATCAGGACTCTTCCGCAGTTTGATAACGCTCTTGGATAACCATCAGCATAACCAACTGAAACAGTGGCAACCTTAGTTGGTTTATTTGTAACATAGGTCCAGCCATAACCTACACCTCTTCCAGCTTCAAGCTCTTTCACATGAACCACGCTGGCCTTTAGTGTCATGGCAGGTTTTAATACGACATTCTTATCTATCTCCTCAGATGGATAGAGGCCATATATTACTATACCAAGCCTCATCATGTCAAAGCCATCCGAATGTATCTCCATAGCTCCGGCACTATTATCTATATGCCTGATCTTAAAATCAGCACCTCTTTTTTCCATCTCCTTAACAAACCATGAGAACTTTTCATATTGCGTCATAGCATCCGACTTATTCTCATAATCAGCCTTTGCATAATGTGTGAAGATGCCTTCAACATCAAGCCCTTCGTAGCCAAGCAGCTTTTCAGCCTCCTCTACATCTTTCTCAGTACACTGGAATCCTATACGGCTCATTCCGCTGTCCACCTTGATATGAACCTTTGCCTTTTTATTCATCTGAAGTGCCGTATCAGATAACACTCCGGCCCTCTCTGCATCATATATCGCCAGAGTTATATCATTCTCTATTCCCGTCTTATATTCGGAGGGATCAGTATATCCCAGGATAAGTATCGGAAGGGTTACTCCCGACCTTCTTAACTCAACCGCCTCATCCATAGTAGCAGTTGCAAAATAGTCCGCAAGGTCTGAAAGCTCTCTTGCAAGAGTTACTGCACCATGACCATATGCATCCGCCTTTATGACAAGAAGTGTCTTCCTGTCCGCAGGATTAAGTGCCTGAACTGTTTTAATGTTATATCTGATTGCATCCAGATCTATATCTGCCTGGATTCTTCTGTATTCACCCATTGTTTTATCTCACTGATCATATTGTCATATTTTTAAAGCTTCAGGAATCATATTTTAAAAGCATCAGGGATTGCATCGATTATATCCCTTGCCATCATTGAACGTTCGCCCTGCTTTTCCTTCGCTATATCTCCGGCTCTTCCATGGAGATGCACTGCAGCTGAAACACTGTCCATGACAGATGCATTTGATACCTTACTCTGTGCCAGAATTCCTGCGATCATTCCGGCCAGAACATCTCCGGAGCCACCCTTTGACATTCCCGAGTTCCCTGTAGTATTTATATATACCGCCATCCGACCGGGACATGTGATAAGTGTTCTTGCGTCCTTAAGAACCGTTATGATTCCATATGAATTTGAAAGACTGTATGCCTGATGTTTCCCGTAAGCCTTTATGAAAGCTATATCAGACTCAAGTCCGAGACCCTTCATCATAAAGTCATATACTGCCTCATTATAATTAGCCTTAACCAGACGTGCCATCTCCATCATATGAGGCGTGATAACTATATCTCCGTCACCGATACCGGAAGAAAATCTTTTAAACCAGTCCGATGGTTTTCCACTTGATATGATATTCAGAGCATCCGCATCAAGTATCAGCTTTTGTCCATCCGAAAGAGATTCTGCCAGAATTCTGAGGAGATCCTTCGAAACTATACCCGTTCCAAGTCCGGGACCAGCCAGTATAACATCAGCCCATTTTATCGCAGCTCTGTAATCATTGAAGAATCCCTCTTTAGAAACTAAGCTACTCTTTCTAAGAGAAAATTTTAGTTTCTCACTATCATAGGTAAGCATCATGGCTTCCGGAAGCTTGTCACAAAGAACATCTCTGTTTCTGATATCCGTAACTACCTTAACAAGTCCCGCCCCTGTCCTGTAGGCCGCCTCTGCCGCCATATAGACAGCTCCGTATATGTCCTTCGAGCCTGCTATAATAAGCACCTTCCCATAGGTTCCCTTGTTGGAGTTTTGTTTCCTTTCAGGAAGAAGTCTCTTTATCTCAGCCTCGTCATATTCATAATTAATATATAAGCTCTCGTTGTCTCTACGGGTTTTATCCGGATCTGATGGATCACTAAGGGTTCTTATCTGTTTTTTTTCAAAAACGGAGTCCATCCCGTCCATATCTGCAGGTACAA
>CACZLA010000015.1 GCA_902781895.1 uncultured Lachnospiraceae bacterium | reverse complement strand
GTGAATGCTTCCACAAATGACAGACGGTCTCCGACCTGCGGTCCCTACTCCGGTGTTACTTCCGAACGGTAACAAATACATTCGTCCGAATCGAGATTCACATAGTAAACACTCCTGTAATCAGTTGCAAGTGCAGTTATCATGCTGTCCTGCTGGGCACGTCTTTTCTCCTGTTCGAGAAGCTGCTCCTGAAGCTCAAGACGGTGCTCCAGTTCTTCATGCTTTATCTTGCTCTCAGCCTCCGATGTTTCCTTTTCTATGGCGAGAGCCGCATTTTTTCTTGTCTGCATTATGATCAGTGCAAACATGGCAAACAGTACCAGTGCGGTAAGGATTGACTGGATAAGGCTTCTGGTTATGATACTCTTTGAAACCGAACTGATCTCATCGGTTATGACACTCTCCCTTATGAGATAGGTCAGCATCCAGTCAGTTCCGTCTATCGGTACATATGAAAGGGTTTCCTCTGTCCCGTTATATGTGAAGGATACAACACCCTTATTTCCGTTCTTAAAATCCTCCAGAAATTTATCATAAGAATATTCGGATTTATAATCTGCATTTCCCATAGCCTGAAGAAGGTTATCCTCACTGGCAAGTCCTCCCAGGATCATATTGGTAAGTGCAACACCGTCACGAGTATATATATTTACAAATGTGGTTGAATTGTTATCAGATTTGAGGGACACACCTTCAAGCATGCTGTCCATATTTATTTCCATGAAGCACACAACAAGAGTTTCCCCGTTAAATGGTATATCATCAACGGGGACTGCGATGATGACTTTCTTTTCGTCACTATCAATATTTTTAATGGATATCTCAGGTTCTACAAGACGATTATAATCAAACTGATATTCATCAATATCAGTCTGCGTACCGAGAGATGTGTAAATAAGACCATTGGAATCAACGAAGGCAAATTTTTCAAGGTCGTACAGCTTCTTCATTCTGGCCTGATAAGCCTGAAGATGTTTCATATCACTCAGATCCTCTTCATCCATCAGACCGATAGCTACGTACATTTTTTCGATATTATTACTGAGAGTATTTGCAACGACTTCCTCACGACGTCCGGCCAGCTCATCAAGATAAAGAAGGCTGACAGAGTTAACCGCCTTCTTTGTATCTTCGTTTGCCGCTCTACCCATGATTATTGTTCCGACTATCAATATAACTGCTACCAGCACTGCACCAATAAGCGCCGGCAGCATGATTGTATTTTTCTTTTTATTCATGTTATCCTCTCTATACATTTATAAGATTCTTCGCTTCGCTCAGAATGACATGTCATTTATATCATTCATGTCATTCTGAGGGCTTTAGCCCGAAGAATCTTTTCTTATATCATTTTAATAAAAAGCACCATTTCTTACAAGAAAAAAAATGACGCACCAAAACCGGTGCATCATTTTACAAATCACATTTTTATTCGGATTATACTGCAACCTTATACCAGGTTTTATACTTATTATCCGGACCAATAAGCTTAGCATCAATAGTTGTATCGGCACTGCAGGTATCAACCAGGATTGCTTTCTTTCGGGCTTCAGCCCGAAGAATCTTATTCACAGATCATATCAGCAGATTCTGGGCAGAAGCTCTCCGCTCGGTCTTGAGAGCATAGTCTTTGCTCCGACTGCAGTAGTCACTACCACTTTGCCCTTATTTTCCTCTGTTACTTCACCTATAATACAGGCACCTTCTGAATTCTCGCACTGTTTAAGAGCGTCTATTATTTTATCTGCTTCACTTGCAGGTGCAAAGATAACAAGTCTTCCTTCACATGCCAGATACAGCGGTTCAAGTCCCAGCATACCGCATACACCCTTCACTCCGTCAGCAACAGGGATACTCTCATAATCCAGTGAGATTCCCACTTCACTTTCACCTGCTATCTCATAAAGCACAGTTCCGACTCCACCACGCGTAGCGTCTCTTATAACATGAACATCCTTAGTAGCCTCAATCACTGCTTCTACATTTTTATTAAGCGGTGCGCAGTCGCTGGTAATATCAGCATCGATCTTGAAATCATTTCTGGCAAGAAGGATCGTACATCCGTGTCTTCCGATATCACCGGTCACGATTATTTTATCCCCCGGCTTCGCATAAGCTCCCGAAGTATCGGCACCATCAATCACCTGACCTATACCGGTTGTTGTGATAAATATACTGTCCACCTGTCCTTTACCGGCAACCTTTGTATCACCGGCAACCAGATAAACTCCGGCCTTCTTTGCGGTTTCTGCCATAGCACCTGCTATCTCATCCAGCTTTGCAACAGGGAATCCCTCTTCGATGACCATAGCGCATGTAAGATATTTCGGCTTAGCCCCCATACATGCTATATCATTCACTGTTCCGCATATAGAAAGCTTACCTATATTTCCCCCTGCAAACTCGTAAGGCGAAACGATGAAGCCATCCGTAGACATCGCAACCTTTCCTGCCGGAATATCCAGCACCGCAGCATCATCTGCCGTCAGATACGGACTCTCAAAATGTTTTTTAAAAATACTATTTATAAGCTCGTTGGTCTGGACTCCGCCGGAACCATGAGCCAGTGTGATCACATCTTCCATTTATTCTCCTTCCATTATGTTCCATATGGGGACGGTTCTTCTATGGCACATATATCCGTCCCTTCTGTAGCATAGATCTGTCCCTTTTTGAATGACACTTTCTTTATTGTGTAAGCCATATGGGGACAGATCTGCGTTACATAGAAGAACCGTCCCCGTACGGCACATCGAACCATCTTTATATGCCGTAGTGAAAATATGCTGCGCAGGCTCCTTCGTCAGAAACCATGCACGCTCCGACAGGATGTGTCGGATCACAGACCTTGCCGAACAGCGGGCAGTCAGTCGGCTTACAGTGTCCCTGAAGAACCTCAGGACATCTGCAGGCAGGATTTGACTTGCCTTCTATCTTCGGCATGTCATACTTAATTCTTGCATCATAGTCGGTGTACTCAGCTCTCAGTTTCATACCTGACTTCTCGATAATTCCCAGGCCACGCCACTCTGCATCGCACTCCTCCATTACTGATGCAACCAGCTTCTGAGCTGCCACATTTCCTTCCGGAAGCACGACTCTTGGATAGCAGTTCTTGAAGAATGGCTCGCCCTTCTTTGACAGCTCTATTGCAGCAGCAAGGGCTGTCATAAGTTCGTTTGCTGTAAAGCCTGCAACAACTCCGGACACTCCTTCGTCCTTCAGACGTTCGCAGACTGCATTTCCGGTTATTGCATTTACATGTCCCGGATATAGGAATATGTCTGCGCTTCCCTTCAGCTTCGCATATGCATAAGGCATTGTCTTGTTTGCCGTGAGTATTGAAAAGTTTTTAAGTCCGAGGCGCGCCGCCTTTTTCACTGCTATACATGCAGACGGAGTTGTTGTCTCGAATCCTACTGACAGGAATACCACCTGCATATCCGGATTATCCTTCGCAAGCTCCACTGCATCATCAGGTGAATAAACCAGTCGCACATCTGCTCCCTCGGTTCTCGCCCCTGCAAGATTCATTTTCGTTCCCGGAACCTTTATAAGATCGCCAAATGTACAGATAACGCATCCCTTTTCCAGTGCCAGATATATCGCCTCATCTATGAATCCTACCGGAGTAACACAGACCGGACAGCCCGGTCCCGATATCAGATCGATGTTCTCTGGAAGGAGACTTCTGATTCCCAGCTTGAATATCTCATGAGTATGAGTTCCGCAAACCTCCATGATACGAAGCTTCGGACCGTCATAGTTCTGGATTATCTCCCGGGCATTTTTGATAACGTCACTCATTTATAAATCCTCCATGACACCCTTTGCTTCACTCTCATCATCGGATGTTATTTTTGATATAGCAACTCCTGCATGAACCATAACATAATCACCCGGTTCAAGATCCTCAAGAAGCTCTGCACTTACATCTCTTTTAGCACCGCTCGCATCGATAACTGCAGTACCATCCTTTACACTTACAACCTTTGCCGCAAGTCCTACACACATTTTTATTTACCTCCGTTATTATAAAGATTCTTCGGGCTTTGCCCTCAGAATGACAATCTTTATTACTTCAAATCGTCATTGATATACATTCCGGCCAACGCCTGTCCTGCCGCGATTCCTCCGTCGTTTGGCGGTATCAGACTATGGCATAAAACTCTTAATCCATTTTCCCTCAGCAGCTTTTCCGTCATGGAAAGGAGAAGCTTATTCTGGAAAACTCCTCCGCTGAGAGCTGCGGTCTTTATACCTGTTTCATTGCTGTGCTTCATGCATCTCTCTGCGATCATATTTGCCAGATCGAAGTGGAACATAAATGCACATTTGTCTCTGTTTCCTTCTTCTATATAAACACTCGCAAGATCCGAAAGCATCCTGTTTGTGTCGTCGTATGCTGCATGCCTTGCAGAGTCCTTCAGGATATCTTCCAGCAGACTGCCGGTCCCGGCACTCTTCAGATATCTCTGGGCCGCAAACATAAGCGACGTTGATGCCTCGCCCTCAAAGGTCGAGCTGCGCCTTATCCCCAGCACCGCACTCATGGCATCGAAGAGACGTCCTGCGCTTGTTGACTTAACAGCGTTGATTCCCTTGTCAGCCATATTTTTCAGCATGCCGTATTCCATGGAGGAACAGATTCCAAGCTTCTCAGTACACATTTCCTCCGGCAGGATCGCAGCAGCAATCCTCCATCCTTCCTTCGATGAAAGGTCTCCACCACACTGCATGAATGGCGTTATATGCGAAAGCCTGTCAAAATCCTTCACACCGCATCTCAGGAATTCTCCTCCCCAGATGGTCCCGTCCGTTCCGTAACCGGTTCCATCGAAGGAAACTCCGATCACATCGTCCAGATAATCATTCTCCGCCATACAGGAAAGAATGTGTGCCCAGTGATGCTGAATTTTAATCAGCGGCACGCCCAGCTTCTCGCTGAACTCTTCAGCAACCGCAGTAGTATTATACTTCGGATGAAGATCTGACACAACCACCTCAGGACGAGCCTCAAGTAAGTCGATCATCCTGTCCACTGACTCTTCAAGTGCATTTACGGTTCTGATATCCGCCATGTCGCCGACGTATGCCGATGGATAGATAAGTTTATTCTTTGCAATGGCAAATGTATTCTTCAGCTCTCCGCCTATGGCCAGGACATGACTTCTTGCGGGACTCAACCCCTGTCTTTCCTGCTTACTCTGAAGCCCACCGGCTCCGATCATTATCGGAAGCGGAGCAAAGCCTCTCGAACGTCTTATCATATATGGATGACCAAGAGTAAAGTCCAACACTGTATCATCCGCTCTGGTCCTTATCATCCTGTTATTCGAAAGCACCAGATCACAGAAGCTGCTTATCTCCTCCGTTACATCCTCATCAGTTCTGCATATCGGAGCACCGGATGCATTTGCACTGGTCATGATGAGACAGTCGGAAACCTCTGTGCTGTTTATATCACCGGTTTCATCGCCGGAATCATAGTCAAAAAGCAGACAGTGTATCGGTGTATATGGAAGCATGACTCCCACCATAGGATTGTCAGGAGCAACGGATTCACAGAGAGATGAATCTTCCTTTCTTTCCATGAGGATTATCGGTTTTTGATGACCTGTGAGATATTCATACATTTCCGGATTTTCTATCCTGCACTCCCGTTTAACTGTATCGGTATCCTTCATCATCACCGCAAATGGTTTCATAGGACGATTCTTAAGAAGTCTCAGTCTTGAAACAGCCTCTTCACTTTTGGCATCACAGCATAGATGAAATCCTCCGATACCCTTTATCGCAACTATCTTACCTTCGGCGATAGCCTGTCTTGTTTTTATGATGGCCTCGCGCCCCTTGATATCTGTCGGAACCAGTTTGTCATCTTCTTTTGACATCAGATAAACCTCAGGTCCGCAGTTCGGACAGCATACAGGCTGTGCATCGTAACGTCTGGTCTCGGGATGAGTATATTCATACTCGCACTCCGGACACATGGGAAAGCTTTTCATACTGGTACGCTCCCGGTCGTAGGGCATGTTGTCGAGGATTGTAAGCCTCGGGCCGCAGTTGGTACAATTGATGAAGGGATGCATGTATCTACGATCTGATCTATCGTACAACTCTGTCTTACATTTATCACAAATTGCTATATCAGGTGAGACAAATATATCCCCCTCGTCTTTCTCACTCTCGATTATCTCAAAGCCTTCAAAAGGCGGCATGTCAGCCATCTGGTTTATCACGTTCAGCACCATTGCCCTGTCAGGCGCACTGTAACGAAGAGACGCAAGAAGGTTACTCACATTTTCGCCCTGTGCATATATTTCCACATATGAGCCGCGGTTCGATACTGTCCCGGTTATGTTATTGGCCAGGCATATCCGGCTCACAAATGGTCTGAAGCCGACACCCTGGACTATGCCATATACTCTTATTATATTTGTAAGCATGTCGACTCCTTTCTGTTATTATTTCATGCGTTTAGTTCTGTGGAATTATACGGTTTGTGGTTTACATAACTATTATAATTATTCTGTCATCTGAGTAAAGAACATAACCGAATCATCATTCATCTTGCCGGAAACTGCGAAGTGTGGAAAGTCCACAAACTCGCCTTTATAGCCTGCAGCCCGTACAAGTCTTTCCATATCCGCATCAGCGATTATCAGGTCGTAATCGCCTTCAGCTGCCAGCTCCCACAAGTCGTCCTCACCTGAGAGCTGTATGTCTCCCTTCTCAGCATATTCAGGAAGAAGAGTGAAAAATGTAGCGCAGTCGATCGCACTTGATGAATCACTTTTATCATTCGATTCATCACCACTATTCAGGAGAATGTTTCTCATCTCATTTGCAGCAAACTGTGAATGGATGATGAGGATTCTACCCAAAGCGTTCTTTGCATCATTTATTACCTCATCCGGAATAAATGGGAATCCAACCTCGTATGGAGTTCCGAACTTTTCCTTAAGGTACTCTGCTGCTTTGATCCCGGCGGCACTTACCACGAGATTCTTCTCACGGGCTCCCGCCAATTTTATATCTTCCAGAGTTGTTCCTACTGTATAGATAACGCTGTTTTCGTATCCTGCTTTTTCCAGATACTTTTTCAGTGGCTTGTCCGTTGAATAACCGGTTTCAAAAGGTGTTGCGCCGATGATTCCGATTGTGTTTTTTATTGTGTTTTCAGCTGATTTCTCATCTGTAATCACAGAATCTTTCCTGTCATCTGCTTCTCCCGCAAAGGTCTCAAACAGCTGCAGCCATGCTTCCTGCTCTCCCACATCGTAGTATTTGGTTCCTATGGCATTGATCGATATACAGGGAACGCCAAGCTTCTTTTCAGCCATACGTTTCAGTGCTTTCATATCAGTTCCGATAACAGCAGGAACCGGCGTTGCAACCAGTGCGGAGAATTTGGCTCCTATCTGCTCCTGAGCCTTGGACAGCTTTTCGATAAGCTTGTCATCACGCCCCATTATCGCATCCATATCACGGAGTCCGGCACTGAAGACCGCACTTTTGCTGGTGAACCATCTGGGTTCATCAAAGCCGCATATATTTCCGGCGCAGCCACCTGCGTCGCATATAACTATTATCCCTCCGAGTTCGTATAGAACTCCGCATGCCCCCGACTGATCAGGTGCAAAGGGTGAGAGGTATTTCAGTAGTTTCTTCATTCTATCTTTCCTTTATTCTTAAGTACATCGTCAAGTCTTTCAAACAGCTTTATCACTCCGTCGAATCCGAAGGGCTGATCATCATCGCACCACTCTATTCCCGGAACCTCCGGATGGTAATACTGGACATCCGAACCGATGTATGCATCCGGAATGCCATCCATTTTTCCATCTGTTTTTTCATCCGTCTCACCGGAAATGTCTGACATACCATAATGCATCATCGACGGAGACAGATTCGAATAAACCTTCGTATCCGGACTCAGCTCTGCCAGTCTCTTTAAGAATCTGAAATTGAGTTCTCCGACAGTTGCGAATATCTCTTTTACCTTGAAGCCTTCCTCTACCAGCATGAGTGACATTTCTATCGGATCACCGTTCTGGATCTCGCCAACCGAGAAGCTGAAGGAACCGTACTTCGCCTTAAAATCATCTATGGTTTTTCTGGCCTTCTGATAATATTCTTCATCATTTATTTCCGAACCAAGGGCCTGTCCCAGGAGCTTATACTGATTATGAATCTTGTCGATCCTGTAAAGTCTCAGCAGCTCGATAAATGGAATGCCCAGCCTTTCCTGCATATCCTGTGCGGCGGCTCTGGCCTCGGGATTCAGCACAAGGCTGAAGTTTGCATTTGAAAGCTCATGATATTCTTCTATGGTCTTGCATCTCGAAAGCTCTCTGATATTTCTTATGCCTATTCCCTTCATCAGGTCATACAACTCACAGCTGTCAAAAAGTGGTGTGAAGTAGCCCATTATATTCATGTCCACGGAGCTGCGCTTTTCTCTTTTTTCAAGCAGTGAATAAACACTGGTTCTGACAGCCGCCATAGGCGGAAGTCTCTTTTCTCGTGTCAGGGCATACATATAGCAGGCAACTGCAGGAACACCTGTTTTCTCAACCACCTTTCGGCACACTCTTTCCATGTCAGTACCGAGAAGTGCATCCACACAGGTGATACAGATCATGATGGCGGATGGAGTTTTTTCTAATGACTCCAGCACCTCCTCAGCCGCCTGCGGGATTTTCGTCAGATGTCTTCCTGTTACGATGTCCGTATCATCCAGCAGCATGAAGAAGAACTTATCCCTGTACTGAGGTTCTACTCTGAAAAGGGATGTATTTCTTCCGCAGCAGCCCGGTGAAACCAGCAGCATCACCGACTCAGGAACTGCAAGTCCCGCTCTCTTTACACCGAAGCCCTTCGCACCCGGAGAATTAAAATAAAGCGTTGCCGGTGAGCTGTATATAAGATGTTCCCCCGACTTCATTTCCCCCGGAAGCTTATCCAGCCCAAGCTCCGCCAATTCTTTTGTTGTTTTATAATATGCTTCTTTCATTTATTTCCTCTTGGATGTGCCATGTTCCATTTGGGGACGGTTCTTCTATGACACATATATCCGTCCCTTCTGTAGCATAGATCTGTCCCTTTTTGAATGACACTTTCTTTATTGTGTAAGCCATATGGGGACAGATCTATGTTACATAGAAGAACCGTCCCCATACGGCACATTATTCTTCGTCGATCAGCATCTGCGCCAGTTCAAGGAAGCGCTTGCTTACCTCAAGTGTCGGATCACCTTCGATGACTGTTTTTCCCATGTCTTCGTAGTGGATGATGTCATTGGTTCGTGGAATATCTGCAACGATATCGAGGTTATTTTTCTCAGCAAATGCACGGACCTTTTCTTCTTCGTTTTCGACCGCACGACGGTTCATGACTATTCCTCGGACCTTTGCGTAGCTTCTGTCCTCGAAATTCTTAACGGCTGTGTTGATGTTGTTGGCTGCATAGAGTGCCATCTTCTCACCGGATGTAACTATGAGGACCTTCTCAGCGTAGCCTTCTCTTATCGGTGCCGCAAAACCGCCACAGACTACGTCACCCAGCACGTCGTAAAGCACTGCGTCCGGTTTATATTTCTTAAAGAGCTCCAACTCCTCCAAGAGTGAAAATGTAGTGATGATTCCACGTCCTGCACAGCCGAGTCCTGGTGTGGGGCCACCTGTTTCTATGCAGACTACTCCACCGAATCCTTCCTTTGTAATCTGATCCAGTGAGGTTGGTTCCTCATCAAACTCACGCATATAATTCATTACCGGAGTGACCGGATTTCCATTCAGGAGATTTGCCGTCGAATCCGCCTTCGGATCACAACCGATCTGTATTACTTTTTTTCCAAGGGATGCAAGAGCAGCCGAAAGGTTTGACGTCACTGTTGACTTACCTATACCACCCTTGCCGTAAATAGCTATCTTTATCATTTTTTCCTCCCAGAAGATTCTTCGCCTCGCTCAGAATGACACGACATTTTTATCATCCTGAGGTTAGTCCTGACGTGAAAGTCCGTAACCACTGTAGCCCTGCATTTCAGGATGCCAGAACTTAACGTGTAGATTACATACGATCTCGCCACCATATTCTTTCTTCACAAATTGTTTCGCCATCTCTTTTATGTCATATATCATATTGTCCTGCTTATATTCGATCATCAGCGTCTTATAATCAGCTGTTTCATATACTATATTAATTCCCGGACTGCTTGAGGCGTAGACAGCCTTCGGTGGCTTCCCAAGCCTCTTCACAAGATAATTAAAAACTTCATCCTTATGTTCATATGCGAATTTTGAGAAGCATAGATCATCATATCTGCCAATGCCTATATACATAAGCTCATCATACCACTCATTATAGTCTTCAGCATTTCTGTCCAGAGTTTCACGCCACAGAGTACGGATTTCAGGAACTCTGGACTCGTCCACCAGTCCCATCCTTTCCGGCTCGCCTATAAGCTCATCATAGGACTTCCCCAGTGCCATCAACCTCAGATACGGAACAACTCTACTATCCTCTCCGGCAGAAAAAAAGCTCTCACTCCTTTTGTCAAAACTCACTTCAACGATATTCAGATTTAAGCTCTCCTTCATAGCCTTTATAAATCGGCTTATAACATTATCATTCATACGCCCTCCGAAAATATCTGACAACATCAGACCTAAACTCCAAGCTTATCAAGTGAAGTATTTATCAGATTCATTTCCTCTCTGGTAAAGCACCTGCCTGAAAATGCTGAATGAGGAAGTCTGATAAACTTCTTTCCATTACATATGGGTTCAAACAACGGATCGGCTATGATAGTTTCGGCCTTTGAGAGTTCCTTCTCAAGCTCATCCTCTTCAGTACAGGAAATGTCATCCGGTCCATTTAACACGTTCATATCCCCATCTCCCACGCTCTCAAGTACTCTCGGGGATTTACCCTTCTCATGATAAAGTGCCGCGGCAAGTGAAGCAGAAGTTATGCTTTCTCCTATTACAACTATGTTTGAATCAGCCGCTCCACGATTCTTCGCCGAGTATATATTTTCCCCCTGCACAGCTGCTTTTTTCAGGTCTTCCACCAAAAGTTCGGAAAATGCTTTCCCATAGGGAGTTCCCACAACACAGGGTATCCCATACTTCTCATAGAGGTAATCTGCCAGAGGCTTTCCGACGGATGATACCACCAGGTTTACATTTGCATCCGTAAGTCTTACAATCTCATCCAGATTGTGCGTATCTTTCTTTTCTTTATTTCCCTCTTCACCATCATTGGCATCCTTATTCACAGGGTGCATGCCGACATAGGCATTCACTTTAAGTCCATTTGACTTAAGCCATTCACCCATAGCTTCGCACGTTCCGTGAAGAGGAAAATCCAAAGGAGTAAGTCCCAGGATATTAACCTTTAACTCTGCGTCACCTGAAGCAGGCGACCACATTTTATCCCGGGTAAATCTGCCTGCAAGCTCTTTAAATGCATTTCCGGCACCTGTTATATAGCTCTGCATGGCATTTGTCTTTACCTCAAAGGAAGTAATATTCGTCTGAGACTCCACCTCGTAAGCGATGGCCTCCATGTCAATCCCCACCATGGCCGGAAGGGCCGATGCACAGATGGCAACAAACTCAGGTTTCAGTTCCTCTGCGGCGAGAACCAGGTCCGTCACAAACTTCTCATCATTTCCCATTACGGCATCACTTTCCGTGAGTCCTGAGATGTACATCATGCTGTCCATGTCATACCATCTGGGTTCGTCATGTGTTGTATATGTTGAGTTGCAGCCGGAGGCATCGTGGATCACCGACATCCCACCATACTCAAAAAGTGCGGAGCAGAATCCCGATGTATCGGCAGCATATATAGATATGATTCTTGCAGTCTGATTCATATTGCATTCCTTTGTCTTACAAACAGCTCTCGCATCCGAAGCCCTTGTGGCTGATAACCTTTTTTGTATCCTTTGGCTTCTGATATGCTTCTGTCATTAATCCCGCCAGTTTCACTATGGCTTTATAACCATACATTCCGCCACCCTCCACGATGTCTACAAAATAGGAGGTATTGGTGAAATATGCCGCCTTCTGTCCGATAGCCAGTATTTTTTCATCTTTCACGTCTGTAGCGGTAGTATCAATACGTTCTTCATGATTCTCCCTTGCGGCAAATCTCATGGCCGGTTCGTTAGTCGGATAAACCATTATATCCGGCTTTGATTTTTTCAGCCTTTCAAATGCATCCTTTTCATCTGCAGGAAATCCGTCACTGTAAAGTCTGGTTACATTGAAGCCATGCTTTGTCAGAAGCTCGGCAAGTTCAATGATGTAAGGAAATGCGGTGTAGTCAATAGCTATCGGTGTATCTCCTATAATCTCATGTGCCCTGTCAAGTGCTTCGTATGCATCGCTTCTTGACTTCTCTATAAAGTTCCTTACTGCATCTTTTTCGCCGGCAATGTTCACCTGATCACAGAGTCCCAGCTTTTCACCCAATCTCAGCAGATCAGCTTCCAACTTTTCTTCATCAAATCTGAGTAGCATTCTCTCCCACTCATTCTCAAATCTTCTCGCCATCTGTTTACAGGACGCATCGGCAACCGACAGATAGGATATCATAAGGGGAGCCGAACCAAGCTTCAGATAGTCTTCGTAGCTTTCACAGTCGGCTATATCCCAGATATTTCTTCCTGCCATCTTTATCAGCTCACATACATCCGACTCTTTATCAAATGGAAGATTACTTCCCACAAGTGCCACGAGATTTTCATCCTTTTCCTGTTTCTTTACAGCTTTATAAAGACTTATCTTCATCATCCCATCCGGGGACATAGTCTTTCTCATGGTTGGAATCATAAAGCACTCAACAAAGTCGATATCAGGATACATTTCCGATAGTTCATCTGTTATTATATTAAAATCACAACCCTCGAACATGTGCATACAGCTGAGATATATCAGAACGCATTTCGGAAGCTTTAGTGTTTTATCCTCTCCGGATTCTATCCTTTCCTTCAGCTTCTCAATGATATGTGCAGTACCCTCGATGACACGTCTTTCCATTTCCCCGTTCCACATATCACTCTCACGAAGTGCCACCCAAGACATTCGCTGCATATCGTTCATCTCGGCAGCTGTCAGGATAACACCCCGAAGGCATCCCTGGGCACAGACATAAACCTGATGAGACTCGGGGATGAGCATTCCCGTGTGAACTATATTCCATACACCACGTGCCGGGGCATTGTACTGAAGCCCCTCGTAAAATGGATTCGGAAAATCCAGTTCAGAAAGCCTTATGGCATCCGGTATTCGGTTTTCATCCGTGTTTAACTTCTTTATCATATTTACGCCCTGTTCGTTTTCTGTGAATTCGCTATTTATCACTTCTATCAGATCATTCTTTAAAATCAGCAACTATCCTGTCTGCCAGCTTCAGCAGCTTCTCGCATATATCACTGTCGGGAAAAAGCTCAACAACTGTCTTGCCTGCCGCCTCTGCTTTATCAAAGAGAGGACTCCTTGGGATGTTAGCTACCACCTCTGACTCGAAATCCTTTGCGAGAGTCTGTACATTTTCCTCTTCATTCTCTACTCCGCGGCAGTTGAGGATAAAGCCTCCCAGCTTTGCATAGTCACGTTTCTTGAAGTTATCTATAGCCATTGCAATATTTGCCGCAGCATAGACGGCCATCTTCTCTCCCGAGGTCACGATGTATACCTTATCGGCATAGCCCTTTCTCATAGGCATAGTAAAGCCGCCGCAGACAACATCTCCAAGTACATCGTAGATGACAACATCCGGTTTATATACCTCGTAGGCACCTTTATTCTCCAGTGACTCCAATGCATTTATGATGCCTCTTCCCGCACATCCCAATCCGGGAACCGGACCTCCTGCTTCAACGCAGAGAACGCCTGCCGTACTTTCCTTCACCATATCCTCAAGTGTGAACGGCTTGCCGCTCCTCACCAGATCCAGCACCGTTGTAATCTTCTCCTTCGGACAGAGAAGGGATGTTGAATCAGCCTTCGGATCGCAGCCTATCTGCATCACCGTAAGCCCTCTTTTAGCAAAAGCTGCACTTAAGTTTGAAGAAAGTGTGGACTTTCCTATTCCGCCTTTTCCATATATCGCAAATTTAATCATATTATTCCTCCAATGTTCCATACAGGGACAGTTCTACGTTACATAGAAGAACCGTCCCCATACGGCACATAATCTCCACGTCCGATTACAACCTTGTATCCGATAGATTCCATTCTTCGTTCGATACAGCCTCTGCACTCAGATGAGGTATCACCCGTGCAGATCTTGTTATCATAAAGCATGTATTTATCCCTTACCTTCACCGGGGAAAGATTCGGCATGATCACATTTGCCCCTGCCAGAACCCCCTGTTCTCTTCCATCCGGCTTTATTGTTCCAAGGGCTGTAGTTGCAGGAATCAGAGCACTCGGGAACATGAGACGGCAGAGACTGATCATGAAAAGTGTCGTCTCGTAAGAGCCCTTCGGTTTATCTCTGAAGGGTGTATCGCTGTGAGGAAGAAATGGTCCGAGGCCTATCATCTCAGGCTTAAACTCTGCCATATAAAGCATGTCATCCACAAGACACTGAGTGGTCTGATACGGCGAACCTATCATCACTCCGCATCCGGTCTGATACCCCAGCTTCTTCAGATCATCCAGACATCTCATACGATTTTTCCAGGACATGCTTTCAGGATGGAGTTTTCCGTAATGCTCCTCATTTGCGGTCTCATGGCGGAGCAGATATCTGTCAGCCCCGGCCTCCTTAAAGGCCTTATAATCCTCGTATGATTTCTCTCCGATTGAAAGCGTAACCGCACAGTCCGGAAACTCCTCTTTTATCCGCCTGACTATACCGCAGATCATCTCAGTGCTGTAGTGCGGATCCTCTCCGCTCTGAAGTACAAATGTTCTGAAACCGTATCTGTATCCATCCCTGCAACACTCCAGGATATCATCTGCGTCCAACCTGTATCTGTCGAGATTATTATTACCGGCTCTCAGGCCGCAGTAATAACAGTTACGCGAGCATATATTTGAGAACTCTACTATTCCTCGGATGTAAACATCCTTGCCATACACAGCGTCAGCAACTGCGCGTGCCTTTTCAGCCGCATAAAGCCTGTCTTCTTCAGTGTATGATTCGAAGAGTTGCGTCCACTCATCTCCGGCGAGACTATGCTGATCATGAAGTTTATCGATCAATAGTTTGTTACTTCTCATTATAATTTCCTTTATCCGTAAATCGGTCTCAGACTTCTCTCAAGTATCCCCTTCATAAATGCAATCGCAGTTCCATAGTTTGTAAATGGAACCCCTGCGTCAATGGCACATTTCATACGATATGTCATCTCACGCTGACTGAGCATACATCCGCCGCAGTGAATAATGAGGGCATATTCTTCCAAGTTCTCCGGGAACTCAGTTCCGGAGCTTGTCTCTATCACGATATCTTTTCCGGTTCTTTTTCTGAGCCAGTTCGGAAGCTTTACGGTTCCGATATCACCGCACTGTCTGTGGTGAGTGCAGCCTTCACTGATAAGAACCTTGTCACCGTCTCTTAACTCATCTATGGCTCTTGCTCCCTTTACAGCTGTATCAAGGAAGCCCTTGTATCTGGCCATCAGTATTGAGAAGGATGTAAGCTTTATATCCTCCGGAACATCCTTACTTACTTTTTCAAATGCCTGACTGTCGGTTATTACAAGATCCGGCTTCGGATTCATCTTTTCAAGAAGTGCTGCAAGTTCAGTTTCTCTGGTAGTCACGGCATAAGCCCCGCTCTCCAGAATATCCCTTATCGTCTGCTGCTGAGGAAGTATCAGTCTGCCCTTCGGAGCAGACTCGTCTATGGGGATAACAAGAACTATAAGCTGCTTAGGGGAAATGATATCTCCCACGAGACGAACCTTATTTTCATCATCCGGTCTCAGTGACCCGATAACATTTTTCAGCTCCTCTATATTTTTCTTTTCAGTCGCACTTGTAAACACTATCCTGCTGCTGTCATCAGCTCCGCTGACTGATGCCTCATCAATCAAGTCGGACTTATTTCGAACAACCACAAATGGTATATCCTTCTCTTTAAACAGACTTATCAGTTCCTTTTCCGAATCGTCTGTTTCCATAGTTGCATCTGTCACAAGAACAGCTATATCTGTCTTATTGAGTATCTGTTTTGTTTTCTTTACTCTCAGTTCTCCCAGTGCACCGCTGTCATCGTATCCGGGAGTATCCGTAATAAGCACCGGTCCCAGTGGAAGAAGCTCCATTGCCTTAGACACCGGATCCGTAGTAGTTCCCTTTGTGTCGGAAACAACTGCCAGCTCCTGATTTGTCACAGCATTTACCAGACTGGATTTTCCTGCATTTCTTTTTCCGAAGAAGCTTATTCTCAGCCTCTCACCCGAAGGCGTATCATTTAATCCCATATACAAATCTCCTTATATGATGTGGGTGTCATTGACACCTATGTCCTTATATCAGTCAAATGGAACCCCAGCGGATTATTTTGAATTATTATCAAAAAATAAAGCGCTCTCCCGACACACGAAAGAGCGCAGTAATCCCGTTTATAAAATATAGGGTTCACTAAGCTTTCATCTCAAGCCGGTTTCGTAAAGCCGGGTTTCGATGTCAGGTCGGTTTCATATCTATTAATTTACTGGCCTTTAATTATAGCATATTTTGCATCAACATCCAACCGATATTAATAGCAAAATAATGTCCTAAAAGTCCGATATTAATTGCAAAATAATGTCTTTAAAGGTCTTATATATTTGAATAAACCGTCTTTGCGGTTACGCCCTTCAGCCTTCCTATCCGTCCGGCCATAGAGCTTGTCACATCCTGCGGTGCATCCACTGCTACGCTTATGATGTTAATCCCCTTTGTTCTGTAAGGGATACCCATACGTCCTATGACATATTCTGCATATTCATGAAGAATTGCATTGAACTCCTTAACTGACTCATTATCTTCTATAATAACTGCAATAATTGCCGGTCTTGTATCCATTTTTCCCTCCATCTGAGTATTCTTCCACGGTTGACAAATCACACTAATAAAACTATCATATTTATGAGATAAATCAAGCATTTTCAGTTTATTGATTTGTATTATCATAACATATGCTTATTCGGAGAAACACATGTTATATATGATTCTTAAAATGTCCGGCATAACAGCCTTATATATAGTAATAACCTACGTCATATGGATGCTTACCAAGGGAAAGACCATAAGTGTCAGGTCAAAGATCCTTATCGGAATCATTTACGGACTCTGTGCCATCATGTCCACACATTTCGGTATAGACTACAAGCATATGATGTTAAATGTAAGAGATCTGGCTCCGCTTTCTGCCGGTCTTTTCTTCGATCCCGTTGCCGGAATCATCGCCGGTTTTATCGGTGGTATCGAAAGATTTGTAGCCGGGAACTGGTTCGATGTGGGATCCTATACCAAAATTGCCTGTAGTGTTTCCACATGTCTTGCAGGTGTCATTTCAGCACTGCTTCATTTATTCGTATTTAAGAAAAAGAAGCCTTCTGCCTTCTATGCATTTTTCATCGGTTCAACCATGGAAGTATTTCATATGTATGTCGTCTTTATATCACACAGAGATGATATAGATATGGCATTTTATGTGGTTAAGACCTGTGCATTTCCGATGATCACATTTACCGGTATCGGTCTTGCTCTTTCGGCACTGATAATAAAGATTAAATCAGGCGAATGGAAAAACCCTTTCCGCAAAGTAAGCACACGTGATATACAGGTTTCTCAAAGGATCCAGTTCTGGCTGTTTGTAGTCACAACCGTCGTACTGATCTTTCTTTATACATTTACATACATCATTCAGACCCAGTCAGCATTCCAGAAAGCCAATGATGATATTCTTCTTACAGCAGACAGTCTAAAATCAGATTATCTGACACTGAAACATGAGGAAGATCATATAAGTCTCCATGATGTATTACAAAACAACAATCCGGAGTGCGGATATGAAATCATAGATTCCGATAATCAGGTAATCATAGGAAATCATATTGACCTGACAGTATCCGCTAATTTACTAAAAGAGCTGGCTGAGATAAATGAAGATGAAACCCTCGAGACTTCCATCTTCGGAATAGAATCACTCTGCTGTATGAAAAAGCTTGATCAGGATTATACTCTTCTGGTTTGGATTCCAACCAAACAGATCTATGCAGACAGAGATGCCCAGGCCTATGAATTAATACTTGCTGATATTCTCATATTTACTGTTATCTATTCTCTGGTATCCATGCTTATCCAGAAAATTGTTGTCAGCAATCTTGAGATAGTCAATAGATCACTGAATAAGATTTCAGATGGTGACCTGGAGGAAAAGGTTGGTGTATATGCCTCAACTGAGTTTACATCTCTTTCTGATGATATCAATCAGACTGTCTCAGTTCTGAAGGGATATATAGATGCAGCCGAAAAACGTATAGAAATGGAACTGGAGTTTGCCCGGGTTGTTCAGGAATCAGTGCTTCCTCACGAGTTCAACTTTAACAGAGATGATTTCGAGATTTATGCCACTATGAAGCCTGCCAAAACAGTAGGTGGAGATTTCTATGATTTCTTCTTCCTTGATGAAAACAATTTCTGTATGTTGATAGCTGACGTTTCAGGCA
Organism: uncultured Lachnospiraceae bacterium; assembly: GCA_902781895.1. Taxonomy (GTDB): domain Bacteria; phylum Bacillota; class Clostridia; order Lachnospirales; family Lachnospiraceae; genus Eubacterium_Q. The sequence continues at coordinate 23,569 of CACZLA010000015.1, read as the reverse complement.
AGGGAATACCTGCATCTCTGTTTATGATGAGAAGTAAGACCGCTCTCAAGGCTCTGGCTACGTCAGGAAAATCTCCATCGGAAATCTTTACAAAGGTAAATGATACCCTCAGTGTCGGAAATGATACGGGAATGTTCGTAACTGTATGGATAGGTATCATCGATCTTACTACAGGAAAAATGAGATGCTGCAACGCCGGACATGAATATCCGGTTCTGCGAAGAGCAGCCAGTGATTATAAGCTGTATAAACAGAAACACAGTCCTCCTATTGCCACAATGGATGGAATACCATTTACGGAGTATCAGATCACATTCTATCCGGGAGACAGACTCTTTGTATATACTGACGGAGTTCCGGAAGCTATAAATGAGATGGAGCTGGATTACGGTGTTGACAGACTGCTGAATGTTCTGAATAAACACGAGGATAAAACTGAGCGGGAGCTTCTTCCTATCGTAGCTCAGGATATCCAGGATTTCGTCGGAGAAGCTAATCAGTTTGACGATATAACCATGATGGAATTTACTTATCATGGAAAACGAAATAATTAAACACTTCAAATATATATTACACTTCAATAATATTATTTCTGATAAGAGTAAAAAACGCCGGGGCATTTCTGCACCGGCGTTAATTTTTTATTCTTTATTTAATCATCTTTCTGAGATCAGCTTACTGATTGTTCTTTATCTCAGCCTGAGCAACATCATTAGGAGCCTGCTCATATCTTGCAAACTCATATGAGAATATTCCGCTGCCTCGTGTCATTGAATAAAGACTTGTATCATACTCATAAAGTCCGAGGTAAGGTATATCAGCAACTATCTCCTGATATCCTCCATCCAGAGGATTCATTCCCAGGATCCTTGCACGACGCTTATTCAGGTCACCCATGATAGCTCCTGCAAACTGCTCTTCTGCCACAACTGTCATAGTAGCGATAGGCTCAAGAAGTACAGGACCTGCATCCATGAATCCATTCTTAAATGCCTGCTCAGTTGCAACCTTGAATGCAAGCTCAGATGAATCAACTGCATGATAACTACCATCATAGAGTGTAACCTTTACTCCCGTAACAGGATACTTTGCAAGAGGTCCGCTCTTAACTGATTCAGCTATACCCTTTTCAACTGCAGGGAAGTAATTCTTCGGAACTGCTCCACCTACTACAGTCTGCTCAAACTGATAAGCTGTTTCCATATCTCCGGATGGCTCCATAATGATCTTTACATGACCATACTGTCCATGTCCACCGGACTGTTTCTTATATTTATACTCTGTATCAGACTTCTTTGTGATAGTCTCCTTAAAGCTGATCCTTGGCTTATCAAGCTCTATCTCAACCTTATACTTCTCAAGGAGAACGCTCTGTACAACCTCAAGATGTACCTGGCTTATTCCGTAAAGAAGTGTCTGACCGTTATCGCTGTCATTTACATACTGAAGAGTAAGATCTTCCATAAGAAGCTTACTGAGTGCCTGTGATACCTTATCCTCATCACCCTTCTTAACTGTTCTGTACTGTCTGTAAACATATGGCTTTGAAATAGGTGTACGGATATATGTTATAGGATTCTTCTTTGTTGAAAGTGAATCCGTTGTCTGGCTGTCTGAAAGCTTTGCCAGAGCTCCGATATCTCCTGCATGAAGCTCACTTACTTCTTCTGCTTTACTTCCGACGAGAACATAAAGCTTTCCGAGTCTCTCTTCTGTATCACGATGATAATTGAAGAGTGTATCATCCGGCTTCAGAACTCCGGAGTTAACCTTTATAAGGGAATATTTTCCGATATAAGGATCTGCGATCGTCTTAAATATATATGCTGACTTTGGCTTTGAGAAGTCATAATCAGCCTCAAATACTGTATTATCAACTGTATTGATTCCCGCACATTTACATGTATCAGGACTCGGAAGATATTTAATGATATCTGCCATGAGGGTAAACATACCTCTTGCCTGGGAATTTGAGCCCATAAGTACAGGTACTACGGAACCATCATGAACACCTACACGAAGAGCTGAACGGATTTCATCCTCTGAGAACTCATCTCCGTCAAAGAATCTCTCCATGAATTCTTCGCTTGTCTCAGCTACTGCTTCAACAAGAGCATCACGGCAGATACTCAGATTCTCCTGAGAATAATCCGGAACATCAAACTTATCAACTGTTCCCTTATCATTCCATCTCTTAGCCTTCTGCTGGATAACATTTACATATCCTACAAACTGCTCATTCTCTCTTATAGGAAGGTGGAAAGGTGCTATTCTCTTTCCGTACATCTCCTGAAGCTGCTGAACAATCTCTCTGTAGCTGGCTTTGTCATCATCCATGTTTGTTACAAAACATATTCTCGGAAGCTTTCTCTTCTCGCAGAAATCCCACGCACGCTTTGTACCAACTTCGATTCCCTCTTTTCCGGAAATAACGATGATTGCTGCATCAGCAACTGATAATGCTTCCTCTGCCTCACCGACGAAATCATGGAATCCCGGTGTATCAAGAAGATTTACTTTGTAGCCATCCCACTCAACAGGAACAACTGATGTCTTTATGGAACATTTACGCTTGATCTCTTCTTTGTCATAATCACAAAGTGTATTTCCCGCATCAATAGTTCCCATACGACTTGTCATACCTGCAAGATATGCTATAGCCTCCACAAGTGATGTTTTTCCGCTGCCCCCATGCCCCAGAAGAACAACATTACGGATTTTATCCGTAGTAAATACCTTCATATAGTTACCTCCATTCTGCTATATAGAATTATGCCACATAACTATTCATTTCCTGAATAGCAATAACACTTTTTTCATTATAACATAAAAGGAAAATAATTACTTCATTGATTTTACATATTTGAAAAGTTTTTCGGGAGCGCTCTCTCCCTCTTCGGCAACTATCTTTACCATAGCCGAACCAACTATAACTCCATCAGCTATGGCACGCATTTTTTCAGCCTGCTCAGGCGTGCTTATTCCAAAGCCTATGGCTGCCGGAACGTCAGTTACGTCCTTAATATTTTTGATAATGGAATCAAGATCTGTATTAATCTCACTTCTTACACCCGTAACTCCCATTGATGAAACAACGTAGATAAAGCCCTTTGCCTGAGAAGCAATCTCCTTTATCCTGTTCTCACTGGTAGGTGCGATCATTGAAATAAAGTCCATTCCGTATTTTTCTGCGATATCACAGAATTCATGTCTTTCTTCAAATGGACAATCCGGAATGATTATTCCGTCTGCTCCTGCCTCACTGGCCTTCTTGAAGAACTCCTCTGAGCCGTAATGATAAACAGGATTTGCATAAGTCATAAATACAACAGGAGTATCATATTCTTTTCTGATTTCCTTCAGAAGATCAAATACCTTATCAGTTGTCATTCCCGATCCAAGGGCTCTTAAATCAGCGCCCTGAATTACAGGGCCCTCAGCTATGGGATCGGAAAACGGAATACCTATCTCGATCAGATCTGCCCCTGCCTCTGCAACAGCCTTGAAATTCTTCACGCTTGTTTCGTAGTCCGGATCACCTGCAGTAAGAAATGCAATAAATGCTTTTTTATTTTCAAATGCTTTATATATATTACTCATATATCTCAACCCCTCTGTATCTTGCTATTGAAGCCACATCCTTGTCTCCACGACCGGAAATGGTACAAACTATTATGCTGTCCTTCGGCATCTCAGGTGCAATCTTAAGCACATGTGCCACTGCATGCGAGCTTTCGATGGCAGGAATGATCCCCTCTGTCCTGCTGAGATACTCAAATGCATTTACCGCTTCTTCATCCGTGATCGGAACATACTCAGCTCTTCCTATGGAAGCAAGATATGCATGCTCGGGACCTATTCCCGGATAATCAAGTCCGGCGGAAATGGAATAAACCGGGGCAATCTGTCCATATTTATCCTGGCAGAAAAGTGACTTCATTCCATGGAATATTCCCATAGTTCCATTTGCCATAGTTGCGGCATTTTTCGGATTATCAACACCGAGGCCCGCTGCCTCACATCCGATAAGCCTTACACCGTCATCCTTTATATATTCATAGAAGGAACCGATGGCATTGCTTCCTCCTCCTACACATGCGATAACAACATCCGGAAGCTTTCCTTCAGCATCGAGGATCTGCTGTCTGCTTTCCTTACTAATGACAGACTGGAAATCACGGACTATTGTAGGAAATGGATGAGGTCCCATTACAGAACCCAGCACATAGAGTGTGTCATCAACTCTGCTGGCCCACTCTCTCATGGTCTCATTTACCGCATCCTTCAGAACCTTGGTTCCTGTCATGACAGGATGTACCTTTGCTCCCAGAAGCTTCATTCTGTATACATTCAGAGCCTGACGAAGTGTATCCTCGCCACCCATGAATATCTCACATTCCAGACCCATAAGTGCTGCGGCAGTAGCTGTTGCAACACCGTGCTGACCTGCTCCTGTTTCGGCAATGACTCTGGTCTTTCCCATCTTCTTTGCAAGAAGCACCTGACCGAGAACATTATTTATCTTATGAGAACCTGTATGATTAAGGTCTTCTCTTTTCAGATATATCTTTGCTCCTCCCAGATCCTTAGTCATCTTTTCTGCATAATAAAGAATCGAAGGACGACCTGCATAGTTACGGTTCAGTTCATCCAGTTCGGCAGTGAACTCAGGATCGTTCTTATATTTCTCATATGCTGCCTCCAGCTTATGTATCTCATTCATCAGAGTTTCCGGAACATACTGTCCTCCGAATTCTCCGAAACGGGTGTACGCATTATCACTTATAACTTTACTGTTATCACTCATATCTTCATTCTCCTATATTATTTGGGACAGTGGACCACTACGTCCTCCCTCTTATCCGATCTCCCTGACCGTTTTCACAAACCCATTCATTTTTTCAGGATCCTTCAGTTTATCGGTTTCAACTCCGGAACTTACATCCACAGCAAATGGATGAATCGTCTTTATGGCATCGGATACATTTTCACAGCCAAGTCCTCCGGCAAGAAAAAATGGTCTTTTTATATTTCCGAGCTTTGACCAGTCAAAAACCTCTCCGGTTCCGCAGCCGGAATCTATCATAACATAATCAGCCGCTGAATTTTCGAGTATTTTTATATCCTTCGTCTTGTTAAAATTGAAAGCCTTAATTATTTCAACCGGTCTACTGCACTCAGCCCTTAGACAACTTATATATGTATCATCCTCATTTCCGTGAAGCTGAACCATATCAATAATGTTTTCATTTATATAGGACGCAGTTTCATTTACATCCTCATCCACAAAAACACCCACCGCTTTTATTTCGGGATCTAATGCAGCCTTTAGTTTTTTTGCCGCAGCCTTATCGATATAACGATGACTGAAATCAGCAAAAACAAATCCTATGAAATCAGGCTTTATTTCATTAATGACCTCTATATCCTGAAGGCGGCTTAGTCCGCATATTTTAATCTTTGTCATCATGTATTACACCGTTTTAAGCTTTTCTATCAGTTCACCCTTGTTGTCACTTCTCATAAGCATCTCTCCTATGAGAACTGCGTCGGTACCATTATCCTTAAGAGCTTTTACATCCTCCGGAACCATTATGCCGCTTTCCGAAACAAATACGATATCATCCGGAACAAGTTCACGGAGCTTTATACTGTTATGTATATCAACCGTAAAGTCCTTCAGATTTCTGTTATTAACTCCGACTATTCTGGCACCTGCATCGAGACATCTCTTTACTTCCTCTGCATCATGCGCTTCAAACAGACATGAAAGTCTGAGGGAGTCGGCTATTTCGAAATAGCTTTTCAACTGTTCATCGGTAAGTATGGCTGCGATAAGCAGAACTGCAGACGCACCCATAAGCTTTGCCTGATATATCATGTATTCATCAACAGTGAAATCCTTTCTGAGAACAGGTATAAGTGCTCTCTCGGCTATCTGTCTCAGATATTCATCACTACCGTGAAATCTCTCGGGTTCCGTCAGGCAGGATATGGCATCTGCTCCGCTTTTCTCGTATTCCTTGGCAATATCCAGATAGGGAAAATCATCGGCAATGACACCCTTTGATGGTGACGCCTTCTTAACCTCTGCAATTATGGAAAGTCCCTGTTTTTTCAGAACATCTTCAAATCTGTAACCAAACTCTCCGTCTTTTATTTCCTGCTCTGCCAGTATCTCGGCATCCCTTTTTATATACTCATAGGGATATAATTTCTTTTGTGCCTCTATTCTTTTTCTTGTGCTTTCAGCCAGATCATCAAGAATCATGATTATACCTCATCCGTCAGCTAAGCTTCCATTAAAAGGAAAACTGTATTATCTGTTACTTACTTCAATAAACTTCTCAAGTGTCTCAAGTGCTTTTCCTGAGTCTATTATCTCAGCTGCAAGCTTTACACCGTCAGCCATTGTCTCAGCCTTTTCGCCGATATAAAGTGACGCTCCGGCATTCATAAGAACTGCCGCTCTTTTAGCACCCTTTATCTCACCCTTAAGAATGCCTCTTGTTATATCTGCATTTTCTTCAGGTGTTCCGCCTACAAGCTCTGACTTGTCGCAGGTTTCAAATCCGAAATCCTCAGGCTTTATGGTTACGGTTCTGTACCAGCCATCCTTTATCTCACAAATTCTTGTAGGTGAGCTCATAGATATCTCATCCAGCTTGTCCATCCCATATACTACCATTCCTCTTTTTACACCAAGGCTTACGAGAACCTGTGCCAGAGGCTCAACCAGATATTCGTCATAAACTCCCAGGAGCTGACGACTTGGCATACCCGGATTTGTAAGAGGCCCGAGAATATTGAAAACAGTTCTGAATCCCAGCTCTTTTCTGATGGCTCCCACATATTTCATGGAGGTATGGTACTTCTGTGCAAAGAAGAAGCACATGCCTACTTCATTAAGGAGCTGGATACATTTTTCAGGATCCTGATCGATGTTTACACCAAGAGCCTCGAGACAGTCTGCTGTTCCGCACTTTGATGAAGCAGCTCTGTTTCCGTGCTTTGCAACCTTCATTCCGCCTGCAGCTGCAACCAGTGCCGAGGTTGTTGAAATGTTAAAGCTCTGTGCGTTGTCTCCACCAGTTCCTACTATTTCAAATATATCCATTCCGGTTTCAACCTTTGTTGCATGATCTCTCATGGCAGCCGCACAACCGGCTATCTCATCTGTGGTTTCTGCCTTTGCACTCTTTGTGGAAAGTGCAGAAAGAAATGCAGCATTCTGAGTAGGAGTTGTATTTCCACTCATTATCTCATTCATTACAGTATATGCCTCGTCATAGGTGAGGTCCTGTTTATTAACAATCTTTTCGATAGCATCCTTAATCATTATTTTGTACCTCCATAACTATCTCAAAAAACTCTTCAAAATTGTTATTCCTTCCGGTGTAAGTATGGACTCAGGATGAAACTGCAGTCCGTAAACCGGATAATCCTTATGCTTTACGGCCATTACCTCTCCGTCATCATCAGCGGTTGCAATAACCTTCAATGTATCTGGAACCGTATCTGCCTTTGCTGCAAGAGAATGGTATCTTGCAACCTTTAGCTTATCATTCATTCCGGCAAATATATCCACACCGGTATCTATAGTTGAGATGGACTGTTTGCCATGCATCAGCCGCTTTGCATAGGTTACTGTTGCCCCGTAAACCTCGCATATGGCCTGATGTCCGAGGCACACTCCCATTATCGGGATCCTGCCCTGAAAATGTCTTACAACATCTTCACATATACCTGCATCACACGGCTTTCCCGGACCGGGTGACAGAATGATGTGAGATGGATTTAATTGTTCTATTCCGGATATGGTCATCTCATCATTTCTGATGACCTTAATATCCGGATTTATAGTTCCTATAAGCTGATACAGATTATAGGAAAAGCTGTCGTAATTATCTATCAGAAGGATCATATCGTCTTCCTCTTTTTTCTTTTACTGCTAAAGAATTTTACGTATCCGTCTTATGGCATTCATGCCATGTCGTTTGCGCTTTCGATAGCATTTATCACTGCCCTTGCCTTATTCAGGCACTCCTGGTATTCCTTTTCCGGCACGGAATCAGCAACGATTCCCGCTCCTGACCGGACAAATACCTTACCGTTCTTTTTATAAGCTATCCTTATGGCTATGCAGGTATCCATATTTCCGGTGAAATCTATATAGCCTATGGCTCCGCCATAGATACCTCTTTTGCAGCCTTCAAGCTCATCTATCAGCTGACATGCTCTGAGCTTCGGTGCCCCTGAGAGGGTACCTGCAGGAAGCACTGCCTCTATGGCATCAAGTGCATCCTTATCTTCTCTGATCTCACCTCTTACCGTGGAACCGATATGCATAACATGGGAGAATCTGAGAACCTCCATGTACTTCTCAACCTCTACGGTACCGAACTTACTTACACGTCCCAGATCATTTCTGCCGAGATCCACAAGCATGTTATGTTCGGCCAGTTCCTTTTCATCCTTAAGAAGCTCCTTTTCCAGCGCCTTATCCTCTGCGGTATTCTTTCCTCTGGGTCTTGTACCTGCAAGAGGAAATGTGTGAAGCACGCCATCCTCAAGCTTCACCAGTGTTTCCGGAGAAGCTCCTGCCACCTCAACATCTGTTCCGGAAAAATAGAACATATAAGGTGAAGGATTTATGGTTCTGAGCATTCTGTAGGTATTGAGAAGACTTCCCTCAAATGGTGCCGAGAGTCTGTTGGAAAGAACTATCTGGAATATATCTCCCTCAAAGATATAATTCTTTCCCTTCTCAACCATTTCCGAATATTCTTCTTTGTTGAAACGGGGAGTTACTTCTCCGAGTATCTTTCCCGGAGCTTCCTTTATCTTCTCGCCACTAAGAAGAAGCTCAGCCATCTTTTCAAGTTCAATAACCGCTCTGTTATACTCAGCCTCAAGATCATTTAGCTTTACATTTGCTATAAGGACGATTTTCTGCTTTACATTATCAAATGCTATAACCTTATCAAACAGCATCAGATCAACATCCTTAAACTCATCCTCATCACAGACCTCACGACGAAGGATCGGCTCGCTGTATTTCAGATAGTCATAGGAGAAATATCCTACAAGGCCACCGGTAAATGGTGGCATATTCTCAAATCTCGGACTTCTGTACTGTGACAGGATCTGACGTATATATTCCGTCGGATTATCAGTCTGAACCGTAACGTCACCTATTTTCATTTCCCCATTTATACATGTTATCTCCAGCTTCGGCTCATACCCGAGGAAGGTATATCTTCCCCAGGTATCACTTGCCTGTGCCGACTCCAGCATGTAGGTGTGGGAGGATACATTTTTCAGAATCCTCAATGCCTCAATGGGAGTTATAAAATCGGATAATATCTCATAACTAACAGGTGCCACGCAGTACTGATCTTTGTTTAATTTTTTTAATTCTTCAATACTCTGATTTATTTTCATTTTATTTAATCAACCTTTGCGGGACATCGCCCTAAATCCACTTTATATTACTCAACATGTGGAAGCTTTGCGACAGATGCTGCAATCTCCTCATCACTTGGGATATAATCTGACATCTCGCCGTCATTGTACTTCTCATATGCAACCATATCGAAGTAACCTGTTCCCGTAAGACCAAATACGATAGTCTTCTCTTCACCTGTCTCCTTGCACTTAAGTGCCTCATCGATAGCAACTCTGATAGCATGTGAGCTTTCAGGTGCAGGAAGGATACCTTCTACTCTTGCAAACTGCTCAGCTGCCTCAAATACTGATGTCTGCTCTACGCTTGTAGCTTCCATGTAACCATCATGATAAAGCTGTGAAAGTGTTGAGCTCATACCGTGGAATCTCAGACCGCCTGCATGGTTTGCAGAAGGAATAAAGCTGCTTCCCAGTGTATACATTTTTGCCAGAGGACAGATCATTCCTGTATCGCAGAAATCGTATGCATAAGTTCCTCTTGTAAAGCTTGGACATGAAGCAGGCTCAACTGCTACTATTCTGTAATCAGCCTCTCCTCTGAGCTTCTCACCCATAAATGGTGCTATAAGTCCACCGAGGTTTGATCCGCCTCCTGCACATCCTATGATGATGTCAGGCTTGATTCCATACTTATCAAGTGCAGTCTTTGTCTCAAGTCCGATAACTGACTGATGAAGGAGTACCTGATTGAGAACGCTTCCCAGCACATATCTGTATCCCGGATTCTTTGTTGCTACTTCAACTGCCTCTGATATAGCACAGCCAAGACTTCCAGTTGTTCCCGGATGCTCAGCAAGTATCTTCTTTCCAACCTCTGTTGTCTCTGAAGGTGAAGGTGTAACTGAAGCACCGTATGTTCTCATAACCTCTCTTCTGAAAGGCTTCTGCTCATATGAAACCTTAACCATGAATACCTTACAATCCAGATCGAAATATGAACAAGCCATGGAAAGTGCTGTTCCCCACTGACCTGCACCGGTCTCGGTAGTAACACCCTTAAGGCCCTGCTTCTTAGCATAATATGCCTGAGCTATAGCTGAGTTAAGCTTATGGCTTCCGCTTGTATTATTTCCTTCAAACTTGTAGTAGATCTTTGCAGGTGTACCAAGCTTCTTCTCAAGGCAGTAAGCTCTTACAAGTGGTGATGGTCTGTACATCTTATAGAATTCTCTGATTTCTTCAGGAATCTCTATAAACGCTGTAGTATCATCAAGCTCCTGCTGTACAAGCTCCTCACAGAAAATAGGTGAAAGCTCCTCAGCCGTAAGGGGCTGACCTGTTCCAGGGTTAAGAAGCGGAGCCGGCTTGTTAGTCATATCTGCTCTCAGGTTATACCATGCCTTTGGCATCTCATCTTCTTTTAAATAGATTTTGTAAGGGATCTTTTCGTTTGACATCTTTCTGTCCTCCTTTTTTTATATCTTTCTCATTTTAATTTTTAAAATAATAAAAGCCCGTCCCACAGTATTCCTACTGCTGGGACAGGCTAGACTAAACTTTACCTGCGGTGCCACCCGGCTTGATGTATAAAACACCCTCTTAGCGCATACAATCATATGCTGAACTTTTTTAACGAAGATCCATCACTCCGTCTCCCATACTTTGCCCATAAGCATTTCAGGTCGCCCTCTGAAGTCCATTCAATAAAACACTTAATACCGCAATCTCACCACCTGCGGTTCTCTGTAACAAAGGAGGTTTTACCTACTTACCCTTCATCAACGGTTTAGAGAAGTTTAGCACAGCAGATGATTTATTGTCAATATTTTTTTCTATTTTTATGTTTTGTTTTTTGCCATTTTATAGTAAAATTATGATAAGTATTTTTTGATGAAGGTAGTTCTTATGGAAAAATATAGATTCAATGAAATCGAAGAAGTAGCAATCATGCATAGTGTTGTTCCCTTCGCTTTCTATCAGTTTATAAATCAACGCGTCGTAACCGTTCTCCTTACTGATGGATTCATGGAGATGTTTGGTTATGATGACCGCGAAAAGGCTTACTACGATATGGACAACGATATGTATGTCGATACCCATCCTGATGATATTGCAAGAATACAGGATGCTGCTGTTCGCTTTGCAACAAATGATGAAGAATACAATGTTATTTACCGTTCAAAAAGAGGCGACGGATACAGGATCATCCATGCCTTTGGAAAGCACATCTATCCGGAAGGTGTAAAGCTGGCTCTCGTATGGTACGTGGATGAGGGAGAATACATGGGCGACGAGCTTCTCCAGACTGATGCTCTGACCCACGATCTCAGTATATCCCTGAATGCAGAGTCACTTCACCGACAGTCCAACTATGATTTCCTTACCGGAATACCTAACATGACTTACTTCCTTGAGCTTGCCAGAACAGCCAGGGATGCTTATCATGCAAAAAATCAGCATTGTTCTCTTTGTTTTGCCAACCTGAACGGTATGAAATTCTACAATGTAAAGCATGGTTTTTCAGAAGGTAATAATCTTCTCAGAGAGTTTTCAAACCTTCTTTCCGATCGTTTTGGTGCTGATAACTGCTGTCGTATAGGTCAGGATAATTTTGCTTTTATTGCTCAGTCTGAGAAACTTGAGGATTCGATAAACTGTATTTTTGAGAACATGCTTGGAATAAATGATGGTAAGTCAATAACCGTCAGGGTAGGTATATATCCTGACACCATGGGCGTTGTAGAGACCAGCCGTGCTCTGGACAGAGCCAGATATGCATGTAATACCCTGCGGAATTCTTCCGAGTCCGGTTTTGTTTGCTTTAACGATGAGATGCTTGCTTATGAAACAAACCGCCAGTATGTTCTGGATAATCTCGACAAAGCTCTCGAAGAAAAATGGATACAGGCTTACTATCAGCCTATAGTCAGAGCAGCTAACGGCAAAGTCTGTGATGAGGAGGCTCTTGCCAGATGGATAGATCCTGAAAGGGGTATGCTATCCCCGGCAGAGTTTATTCCTATTCTCGAAGAATCAAAACTCATATATAAAGTTGATCTCTATATGGTTGACCGGATACTGGAAAGAATGCAAATGCAGAAACAGTCCGGACTTTATATGTCCTGTATCTCTGTAAATCTTTCCAGAACAGACTTCGATGCCTGCGACATAGTGGATGAAGTATGCAGGCGAGTAGATGCCTCCGGATTCAGCAGAGATATGCTTACTATAGAAATAACCGAAAGTGTGGTCGGCAGTGATTTTGACTTTATCAAGTCTCAGGTTGAAAGGTTCCAGAGTCTGGGATTCCAGGTATGGATGGATGACTTCGGAAGTGGCTACTCTTCACTTGATACTTTGCAGAGCATACATTTCGATCTTATCAAACTGGATATGCGTTTTATGAAGCAGTTTGATAACAGTGACAAGAGCAAGGTCATAATAACCGAGATAATCAAGATGGCTCTCGGTCTTGGAATAGAAACCCTTATGGAAGGTGTTGAAACACCTGAGCAGGTGCAGTTCCTCCGCGAAGTCGGATGTACCAAGCTTCAGGGGTATTATTACACCAAGCCGATACCTTATGAAGAGATACTTAAGCGTAACGAAGAAGGTCGCCAGATAGGCTTTGAAAATCCCGAAGAGTCAGCATACTATACTTCTATCGGAAATGTTAATCTATATGACCTCTCAGTCGCCGTAAGTGATGACGAGAATCTGAACCAGTATTTTAATACTCTGCCCATGGCTGTTGTGGAAGCTAAAGAAGATTATTTTCTTGTAGTTAGATCTAATCAATCCTTTAGAGATTTTCTTCAAATGTCCTTCGGGGATATCGACCTTGCCCAGAAGGTTCCATATGACTCCTTTGGAGAAGGACTGAGTGGTGCTTTTGCCAGGGGAATAAAGCACTGCTCTCTTACCGGTGACAGAGTTTATATAGACGAGAAGATAACTGCTGATTCGACTATTCATGCATTTATCAGAAAGATTTCTACTAACCCTGTTTCGGGCTACACTGCATGTGCTGTTGTAGTTCTCGGTGTAATCAAGGATACCGGACAGGCTGTCACCTATGCTGACATAGCAAACAGTCTGTCAGCCGACTACCTGAATCTTTACTATATAAATATCGAAACAGAGGATTTTGTCGAATATCATCCTGATCCGACCCACGAGAATCTTTCCGTGGAACGCCACGGAACCAACTTCTTCCCAGCCAGCAGGCAGGATGCCATGGAAGTCGTATATCGTGACGATGTAGAACGATTAAGTGAAGCCTTCACCAAGGAAAATGTTCTAAAATCCATCGAAGAGAATGGCACATTCACACTGACATACCGACTTCTTATAGACGAAAAACCTGTATATGTAAATATGAAGGCTGTCAAAATGGGTAATGATCCAAGCCATATAATTATAGGTGTCAATAATGTGGATGCTCAGATGAGACAGCAGGAAGCTCTCGAAAGACTGCAGGAAGAGAAGCTGACCTATGACCGAATAGTTGCACTTTCCATGGATCTTATTGCGGTGTACAGCGTCGATCCTGAGACAGATAATTTTATTGAGTATGGCGCGACAAGGGATTATGACGGCCTCGGAATTGCCAAGTATGGAAAAGACTTCTTTGAGAAGTCTCTTGAGGAAGCTCCTCGAACTATTTGCAAGGATGACCTTCCTCTGTTTAAACACATGTTTAATAAAGAAATCATTTTACGTGAGATAGAGGACATCGGTATGTTCGTTCTGAATTATCGTCTTATGATAAATGACGAGCCAACCTACGTAAGTCTCAAGGCAACAATGGTTGATGAAGAAGGCAAGCCACAGCTCATCGTCGGAATCAGTAACATAGATCTTCAGATGCGCAGAGCTCTCGAATTTGATAATTATAAAAAGGAGCAGTAAACACTGCTCCCCTGATATCGATTCTTATTTCTTACCTGTCAGATAGTACACCGCTAGGGCTGTTCTATGTGACAGGTTTTCTTTTGAAAGGATATTGGTTATATAATTCTTCACGGTTCCCTCAGAGATAAAAAGCTTTGCAGCAATCTCCTTATTTGAAAGCCCCTCAGCCACAGCCCTTATTATATCAAGCTCACGCTCTGAATAAGGCGTCGGATCAAAGGCATTTTCGGCCAATGTATTTGCTCCTGCTGAGTTATCTCCCGCGGCCGAACCATTTGTCAGAGACTCAAGTATACTCTCCTCCATGACTCCCGTTCCGAAATAAACCGACTTGATCATCTGCTTCAGATGGTCAGGTGTATGATTTTTTATAAGATATCCTTTCGCACCGTTCTTGAGTGCCTGCTTTACCAGATCATCATCATCAAAGGTAGTGAGTATGAGAACCTTTCCCAGATTATGCTCCACTATATACTTCGTTGCTTCAATTCCATCCATCTCCGGCATCTGGATATCCATCAGAAAAACATCCGGCTTTGTTTTCTCCGCCAGTTCAATTGCTTCCTTTCCGTTCGCTGCAGAACCGAGAACCTCAAATTCATCATCCACATCCAGTATTATTTTCATTCCATCGCGGACGAAATCACTGTCGTCGGCAATTATAACCTTTATCTTATCCATTCTTTTCTCCTATATCGGCAGCAGCATGCTCACTTCAAATCCCGGATGAGATTTGAATTCGATATTGCCACCTATGCTCCTGACTCGCTGTCTCATTCCCGAGATTCCCATTCCATCTACTATGTTGTCGCAGCCAATTCCGTCATCGGAAACGGCACATCTGACCATCTTGTTCATGACGACTATTTTTATGTTTATAGTATTACACTTTGAATACTTCATTGCATTTGTAACTGCCTCAAATGAATTGTCCAGAATAACTTCCCAGATACTGTCCGGTATTTTCGAGAGGTCTCCCTCTTTAGTGAACTCAGCCTCAACACCCTTGTTGTTACAGTCCTCGCACAGCTCGTAAAGCTGAAGGACAGCCATCTTCTGCTTCTCCGGTCTCTCTTTTCTGAGGATGGCACGTATCTCATCCATTCCTGTTCGGAGCTGGTCTATAACGGCCTGGATCATACTCTTTGTTTTTTCAGGATCCTTGTCCATTATAACCTTGCTGGCCTCAAGCTGATATATGGAACCGTTGATGTTGTGTCCCAGCTTGTCATGAAGCGTCTGGGACAGGTTTGCCCTTTCCTCAAGAACCTTGTTCTCAGCCATGACCATATTTTTTTCCCGCTCTGTTCTGACAGCATATTCTCTGATCTCAATATCTCTTTTCAGGTACTGCTGTTCTTTGGTATCCTCCATCATCTGTTTCCTATACGGAGCAACCACGAACTCATACTGCATATAACATAAAGCGAGAAGCACTACTGCAATAAACTGATTTAATACACCAACCGATGTATCTATAAACACGCCGGCAAATGGAATTAGATACCAAATCGGTTTTGCATTTATAAAGGCAAGAAGTTCATATGCCAGTAAATAACCAAGTAGAATAAAACTGCTCCCCCCCACTGTCATAAGCGCCGCAAAAAGAATTACTGCTATTATCAGAAATACTATTTTTTTCCCTTCCGATACCGTCTCCTTAATCGCCATACACGCTATAAATAACGAAACAAGCAGGAGTATCGTAAGTGATACTCCTGTGTCTGATGATTCATCAAATATTCCCACAACACCGTATATGCAAAATGTAATCACAAGGATTATACGAACGATGGTGAAGTAATTTTCCTTTAGGTATTCCCCCATGAATCTGTCCTTCTTATCTTAAGACCTAAGCTTCCGAGGCTGAGTATAACAACCAGAAAAGCTGCTGTAATACATATTAACATAGGAAATGCCTTATTGTCTCCAACAAATATCATTTCAGTGCCCTCAAGGAACCACTTCTGAGGCATCATGAAGGAAAGTGCCTTGAGTGCCGGCGAAGTATAGTTCAGTGGGAAATAAAGTCCGCTCAGAAGTGCTGACATACACCACACTGTAAAGGCTGCCACATTTGCACTCATTACATCTCCGAGGATGATTCCGATAAGCATACTTACTGAACTGAAGATAAGTCCCATCATAAAGATCATGCTGATAAACTTAAGTCGGCTCATTCCCAGGTCATCCATATTGAGTGCTATGGAACACGCTGCCATAACTACTGATACCATTATGGATATAATAAATACAGTTATAAACTTGGAAGCGAAATACTGAAATGTATTTGCTTTTGTCAGGTTGATTCTTGTAAGAACTCCATTCTTCTGTTCCTTAATTGATGCATGCGCTACAAAGATACCACAGAATACAAATCCAAGTGTCATGAATGCAAATGCATAACCCATCTGACTTCTCTGATTTGTCTGTTTAACTGTAAGGTCTCTTCCGTTTCCGCCTGCAACTGAAACGATTTCTTTTTCCGGAAGTCTGCTGTCAACCTCGCTAAGCTGCTGCATTATTAATGAGCTGTCGGCATTTTCTACTCCGGCTGCCGCTGACTTAATTCTTGAAAGCTGGAAAGCCACTTCTTTTTCCATTGCTTCATTTCTGCCATCCTCTGAAAGGTTATAGATTGTAACCGCATCAGATACATTTCCTCTGAGGATCACCTCATCAAAATCCGGATGAATGTAAAGAGCCGCTCCCATTCTGTCTTCGTAACCGTCTTTATCTATAAATCTCTGGATATAACCATCATTTACTATGCCCTTTTCTGAATCCTTTGAAAGATCAGCTCTGCATACCAGGAACATTCCACTCTTTGAAAGTTTGTTTAAGAGATAATCTGAAAGCTCACTGTGGGATGCATCGTAAACCTTGATAACATATTCGCCCTTACCACCATAGTAAGCAACCTTATCTTCGACCTTATCCAGTTCAATAATTTCTTCCTTACTGTTATCGACATATGCTGCTGAGCTGTCAAACTTGACCTTGAGGATCAAGGTTGAAAGCATAGGCATAAGCAGAAGGAAAAACCAGAATGCCTTTGTTCTGAGAAGAAGTTTCATACTTGTTTTTACGAGTGTTTTCATGCTTTGCCTCTCTTTCTTATAGTTCCGGCAAGAATTGCTACTAATGAACATCCAATGATTATTACTGATGAATAGATAATTGCGCTGGCCACATAATCGCTGTGTCCCATACAGGAAAGCTCAACCAGTGATCTGTTGATGTGATATATTGGTGATAAAACCTTAAGTGTCATAGGATGCGCTGAGAACATATATGTTTCAAAGCTTCCTCCAAAGAATCCTGCAAACCATACTACCATGAATACTCCGATTATTGTTATGACTATGTTATCGAAGATGGCATAAACCATAAGCCCGAGTGCTGTTGCTGCTGCGACTGAGAAAAGTATTATCAGCATTGACAGAAGCGGGTTACCCCAGTGAACTCCGAAGAGTACGATTGAAAGCAGACTTGATACAAATGTACCTATACTCACTGCCAGAAGCATCGGTATGAATTTTCCCAAATAAAGCTTTGTTTCGGAAAGATTTGATACCTGAAACTTTTTTCTTATCCTGTACTTCTTCTCACTCATGAAGATTCCGGCTCCGCAAACAATTGCGCACCATCCGAAGTATACGATCTCAATGATTCCGTAATAGTCCTTTGAATCAATGGCTTTCATATAGTCAGGATGTTCAACCCTCAGTTCCACAGAAGATTCTGCTACACTCTTATTTGGTTCCATAGTCGCTGAAGCAGCTGTTTCACAGAAGGAACCGATGGCATATTCCAGAAGCTTTCCCTCTTCCTTTGCATCACCACTCTGATAAATGGTATAGGTATCATCCTTAAATATTACAAATCCATCTATATCTTCGTTCTTTACAAGTTCCTTAGGATCTCCTGAAGGATACTCACGAAGAATGAATCCTTCCTTTGCAGCTGACTCTTTAAATACATCTATCATCTCAGCTGATACAGAATCGCCTTCAATCCTGTAGCCTGCATTAATTTCAGTCTTGTCTTCATACTTTTTCATCATATCGTTGAAGGCACTTGAGAGAAGCGCTATAAGGATCAGCGGCATGATTACCAGAAGAAGTATATTTGTGATGCTTCTGGACATCAGTTTTAGATTGTTCTTTATTAAATATCTGATCATTTTACACTCCTAATAATCTCTAAGCTTCTTTCCTGTCATTGTAAGGAATACTTCCTCAAGTGTTATGGTTGATGTATCATCTACAACCATCTTCTTCAGTTCCTCACTTGTTCCGGTTGCTATCACCTTGCCGTTATCCATGATTGCGATCCTTGTACAGATGGCCTCAACCTCTTCCATATAGTGACTGGTGTAGATGACCGTCGCACCGTTTTTGTTTGACTGCTTTATCTTATCCAGGATAAAGTTTCTGGACTGTGGATCGATACCAACTGTAGGCTCATCGAAGATCAATAGTCTGGGATGATGGCCTATGGCACAGGCGATGTTAAGTCTTCTCTTCATTCCTCCGGAAAATGTTTTTGCATAGTCACCTCTTTTATCAAGAAGTCCGACATACTCGAGAGACTCATCTATTCTTTCCTTTAGCTCTGCTCCCTTTATTCCGTAAAGTGAGGTGAAGAGCTCCACATTTTCCCAAGCCTTCAGGTTGCCGTGTATCGCAAGATCCTGTGGGATGTATCCCAGATTCTCGATCAGCTTTTTTCTGTTCTTCTGAAAATCCTGTCCCATGAAGTCTACGCTTCCGAGAGTCGGCCGAACTATTCCGCAGATCATATTCATCGTTGTACTCTTTCCGGCTCCGTTTGGTCCGAGAAGTCCGAATATCTCTCCCTCTTCTATTTCTATATTCAGGTTGTCTACTACAACCTTGTTGTCATATTTCTTTGTAAGATCATTTGTTTTAAGAATTGTTCCCATTTTTACTCTCCGTTTTTATTAGCTTATTTTTTGCTCACACTTTGCATAACTTCATCTGACATGCTTATTATAGAAAATGCAGATCCGGTATTGTAGTGAAAAAAGATACTATTTGAATATGACTTTAGTCACATTGTTGTAATATCCCCCTTTTTTTATTATGATATACGTGTCATGTATCATCGAAATTAGTGTAATATGATTTATAAATGTCGAGGTTCTTATGATTTTATTATTCAACTCGATAATACTTTTTGTATTATCCAACTTTTATTTATATGATGTTTTATTCGACGTAAAAATACCGGCATATATTACCGTTATTTTAGTCATTTTAGTTATTATATTTACTGTTTTTATAATCTTGTTCCCCTCACTGTTTTGCAAAAAACTGCTGAGCAGAAAGCTCTCGAGTATACGAAACGGTTACCGTCTGCTCATCATATTTTTAATAAATCTTTTCCTGGATATTGCACTGTATCTGATAAGCTTCTTTATATATGATATTAAAATAAAGCCTCTTCTTATCAATGCCATTTTTCTGGTGCTCATACTGGGAGCTGTTTTCTGGTGCGGTATTATCCGGGTATATCTTTGCTCAACACAGCTGGGTGTAAGGTACCGGACCACCGGCCTTATACTGGGGCTTATCCCCATCGCTCACATCATCATGCTGATCAAGATCATCAGAGTATGCAGGGATGAAGTATCCTTTGAAAATGATAAGCTGAAGCTTAATAAAGAAAGAGAAATGGACGCAGTCTGCAAAACCAGATATCCCATACTTATGGTACACGGAATATTTTTCAGGGATTTCAAAGCATTTAATTATTGGGGAAGGATTCCGGAGGAACTGAAAAAAAACGGAGCCACCATTTACTATGGTAATCACTCCTCTTCGCTTTCAGTTGAAGACTCTGCAAAGGAGCTGGCCGAGAGAATAAAAGAAATAATCGATGAAACCGGCTGTGAAAAAGTAAATGTGATAGCACATTCCAAGGGCGGTCTGGATACCAGATATGCCATTGCGAATCTCGGCATGGATAAATATGTTGCATCTCTTACCATGATCAACACACCAAATCACGGCTGTGTTTTTGCAGACTATCTGCTAAATAAAGCGCCTGAAGGATTAAAGGATAAGGTTTCAGGAGGGTATAACTTTGCCCTCAAAAAGCTGGGTGATCCGAATCCCGATTTTATTGCAGGCGTCACAGATCTCACCTCTTCCAAGGTAGCTGAGCTGAACAAATTGATGCCGAGCTCCGAAAATGTTTACTATCAGGCCTTTGGATCTGTTCTTAAAAAGGCAACCGGCGGCAGATTTCCTCTCAACCTTACCAACAACTTTGTCAAAATGTTTGATGATAAAAATGACGGTCTGGTGGGAATAGGATCATTTCCACTGGATGATAACTTTACTCTAGTGGAATCCCCCTATGATAAAGGCATTTCACATGGTGATGTGATCGACCTGAACCGGGAGAATATAAAGGGCTATGATGTAAGAGAATTTTATGTTAAACTGTTAAATGGACTAAAGAACAAAGGATTTTAAACAGGAGGATTTATGTACTACGCCAGTATTGGAGTTCTTTCATTATTAGTTCATATAATTATAAATATCGAAGCTCTTAAAAAGCCCCAGAATACGAGTACAAAGATTACCAGAAATCGCTATCGTATGTTTCTTTATGGTGTCATGATTTTCTATATTTCGGATATTTTATGGGGCTATTTGTATGACCGGAAAATGATACTCATGCTTTATATAGATACTGTGATCTTTTTCGCATCCATGGTTCTGTCAGTTCTTTTCTGGACCAGATTTGTGGTCTCCTATCTGGATAACAAGGGACGTTTTTCAAGAATACTTCTTATCAGCGGATGGATCATTCTTACATATGAATTCATAGCCCTGGTTGTCAATCTGTTCATTCCCGTTGTATTTGGATTCGATAAGGATAATGAATATGCCCCCGGCCAGGCCAGATATATAACACTCTTTATACAGATGTTTTTATTCCTTATGACATCAATATACACATTATATGTTTCATTTAAAGTAACGGGAGATGATAGGGCTCATCATATAACCATAGGAGTATCAGGAATCATAATGACTGTTTTTATTGCCATGCAGTCTTTTTTCCCGTTAATGCCCTTCTACTCCATCGGATGTCTTCTTGCCACATGCATGATCCATTCATTTGTTTACAGAGATATGACTGTAGAATATCAGCGTGAGCTTGAAAAAGAGAAAGAAGCAGCTTATAAGGATCCACTTACGGGAGTCAAGAATAAGCTTGCTTATATGGATGCTATGACCGACATTGAATCACGGGTTCAAAACGGCGAATTAACAGAGTACGGAATCATAGTATTTGATTTAAATGGATTAAAGGAGATAAATGACACCTTCGGACATGACGAAGGTGATGAATATATAAAAAGCGCCTGCAAACTCATTTGCCAGCGCTTTAAGCACAGTCCTGTCTTCAGAATCGGAGGTGACGAATTTGTCACCATACTCGAAGGCGAAGATTATGAAGACAGAACTTCTCTTATGAAATCATTTAACCAGGTTATTCGGGCGAATAAACGTGCCGGCCTTGTGGTAATAGCCAGTGGCGGTGCTTCATATAATCCGAATACAGACACAGGTTATAATGATGTATTTAAGCGTGCTGATAAAAAAATGTATCGACGTAAAGAGCAGCTCAAAACAATCTGACACCTACTCTATTTCAGCTTCCACAGTTTTTTTATAGCAAAGATAGCAAGTGCTATGGAAAACAGTATTCCCACAACTGCAACAAGGGGAACATTTCCTGCAACTTTGGGTTCAAGTTTTGTCATACAAAGTATACACGAACCTGTAAACAGAACACAGGCAACGACTATAAGCAATGTATATCTCAGAAACTCCCCTATACGATGAAGCGGTTCATCAATTCCCTTTACTTCCACATTTACCTTCGCTCTTCCCTTATTGAGGTTATTAAGAGCATCGGCTATAAGTACAGGAAGCTTTACTGTTTTTTCGCCAACCTCTAAAAGCTCTCTTCCGATATTAGTTACAGTACTCTTCAGATTGAAGCTTTTCTTCGCTCTTTCCATAAGCTTGTTAGAAAGAAGTTCAAACAGATTCAGCTCAGGACAGAATTCCTCGATAACACCCTCGATAGTTATGATAGATCTGAGGAGCATCGTGAATCTTCCCGGTACTTCTATATGATTACTATCCGCAAGAGCTGTGACCTCATCAAAAAGTGTGGACATATCTATACTTTCAACACTTGTTACGCCATCATATTTTGATAACATCTTTTCTGCATCGTCACGGAGTTTTTCAGTATCTGTATCTGCCCCGGTGGCTCCGAGAGATGAAACAGCAGCACCGATTAAACCACCGATTGCCGTATCATTCATGACTCTGATCCGGTATCGAATCCTTCCTTTATGGAAATAGCTCCTGCTTCCTTACGGATGACACCTGCCTGTGAAACAACAAAGCTTTCATTAACAGCAACCTGCTTAAGCTCTGAAAGTCCCTGATAAGCCTCACTTTCAACTTTAAAATTAAGTCTGAGAGCCTTCTCTTGTTATATTCTTCACCCAGCTGTACTTCATGTAATGCCTGTATACCGCCGGAAGCTTTACAAATTCATCCAGTGTCAGGATAAATGCCACCACAAGCACAGGGGCCTTTATCCAGAATGCAAATATCATCCCCAAAGGAACCACAACACACCACAAGGTGATAAGATCACAGATCATTCCGAACTTCGTATCTCCTCCTGACGGGAAGATTCCGGAAATGACAGTTGAATTAAGTGAGTTTCCTATGATGTAATACGCAGTCATGAGCATCATACCCTTCAGATAGCCATTTGCCGTATCCGAGAGTGTAATGACATTAAGTACGACAGGTATCAGGCAAAGAATAACGACACCTGAAACCACTCCTATCAGGATGGAGAACCTCACATATTTACCACCCAGACGTTTTGCTTCCTTCAGTTCGTTCCTGCCCAGAAGTCCGCCTATAACTATTCCGACCGCAGTTGCAACGCCCCAGCAGAAGCTGGCCACCATAGACCTTACGATACTGGCTATAGAGTTAGCTGCTACGGCATCTGTACCGAGGTGCCCCATAATTACGGAATACATGGTGACACCACCGCCCCATCCCAGCTGATTTATCAGCAGGGGTACTGTGTATTTCCAGTAATCCTTTCTGAACACCGGATCAACCTTTCCCAGAAGCATCTTTATATTTGTACTTGGTATTTTATA
>CACZLA010000014.1 GCA_902781895.1 uncultured Lachnospiraceae bacterium | reverse complement strand
GCATGTTGCCTGAACTGCAGCATGCTCTGTCATGTTGTGACCCTTTGCAATCTTCAGTTCTTCCTCAGTTGTCTCTACGAAATCATCTCCGTCCTTTACAAACAGTTTTCCGCAGTTTGAACACTCATAATGAGCCTTCATTCCATCCTCTGTACAGGTTGCCGGAACCTCCTCTATCAGCTCACTGTAAGCATGCCCTGTCTTCGAACAGTCATCAGCCCACTTCGCTTTGATTGTCATATCTTCTGTAATGATGATATCAGCTATATCATTATAAACTGTTTCACTTTCATCACCTACTACCGTCCATCCCTCAAGGATCATGTCAGCTTTGTACATAGTATCAAGCTCATCGCCGTACCAGACCTTCTTCGGGAATGGCTGATCCTTAGCAAATACTAATGTTTGAGTATCAATAATCGAACCATATTTTTTACTTATTCCACCATCACAGTCCAGTGTAACTTCACATCCATCTGCAAAGACAGCCACAAATGTCATATCCCCTTCAGGAACGATATCAAAAAACTCACCTTCTTCTTCAGTCACATAACCTTTTTTGTATATTTTTCCGGAGGTATCACCCTCGATCTTATATCCTATGAACTCCTTCTTCTCCTCTGTATAAGCCCATGGATATTCCGGAATAGTATATCCCTTTTTCGCATATATAGTATCCACTACTACATATGGATTTCCTTCAATGCCTTCATCTGATTCAAATGTAATAGCGTAAACATCATCATCCCAAAGTGCAACCAAAGTTACATCCTTTGTAGGAATATAATCAAAAAGAGTAGTATAGTCTTCCGGGTTCTTACCGGTTGATTTCAGATAGCTTGCATCATAAATGATTTCATCTGTTCCCTGAATCTTATAACCCATGAACAGTTTTCCTTCACATTTTGGAATATCGAGGTATTCCAACACCTTTCCAGGCTCTACCTTTGCCACAGATTCCTTTATCGGATAGCCTTTTTCATCTTTTCCGAAATCACCATCTTCTGTAATATAGGTAATACTAATATAATCAGAATCCCATACTGCAACAAATGTTACGTCTTCATTTACGGTGAAGTCACCACCAACAAATTCATCATCAATTCTCTCACACGGCGGAAGAACTGTTCCGTCACCACCTTCGATGGTCCATCCAACTAAGGTAGCACCATCCTTATAAGGTCTGTTAATACTGGACTCTCCAATAAGCTTTATAGTTGAACCCTTCCTATATTCATACTCTAAAGGTTCATAGCTACCACCAGGCGAGTTATTGTACCATCCGCCATTTGGATCATATTTTACTGTGCAGTAGTCTTCAGGATTATCCTCTCCCCACTGTGCTGTAAATGTAACATCGCCTCTTACAACATACGTGGAAAGATCTGTAATAACGCTTCCGCTTAAAGAAGAATCATCCTCGACCTTCCAACCGTCAAGCTTATATCCCTCTCTTGAAACTGCCATACTTGTAGGAGTTGCCCTGTATGAACAATATGTACTGAACTTCTCAGTTTGTACCGGCCCATCTGATATCTTTCCACCGTTGGCATCATATGTTATCATTGGAGCCTTTTTCCAGTGAGCTGTAAATGTGATATCCTTATCAATAACCATGTTCAGAATGTCTTCATCATGGTACTCTGTTTCATCATCATCCAATGTCCAATACTCAATATAGTAACCATATCTGGTATAATAATTCATACCGCTGATAGGTATCCTACCACTAAATATCTGATTCTTAGCTGCATATTGAACGCATGTTTTTTCACCGGGATCATAACTCTTCATATATCCTTCTTCGGAATAGAATGTAACCTTATAGCCTTCTGTCCACTGCGCAGTAAACGTTGTGTCATCTGTAAAGGTCATATCATTCAATTCCTGACTTGAATAAAGAGTAGAATCCCCATCTTTAGTCCAGCCCGCCAATGTCATTCCTTCCTCGTCAGTTTCAAACATCAGGTTGCTGAATTCTATCTTACCATTTTCAGAAGCATCATACCACGGATCACCATAACACTTCTGTGAATACATAGGAAACTCTCTCCGGGTATAATATCCTCCATTCAGTTTCAGTTCTACTACTACACCATCTGAATACTGAGCCGTAAATGTATCGTCACCTTCAAGTTCTATAGTATAATAATGTGGATATATGTTTCCGTTTTGTTCAGATTTCCATCCCTTAAATACCATTCCGGGCATTCGGCATAACTTACCGATACTACAATAATCGCCGGATTTATATCCTCCTTCTCTCGGGAAATACTCCGACAGATCATGAACTCCATATTCTTTATCTCCGGTTATTTCATCGTAAATATAACCCTCACCCGGATCCAGTTCTATAGTCAGATTTTCAGCTTCTTCCCATACAGCATAGAATGTCACGTTTCCTGTCGGTTCATATTCTGATATGTATGCCTCATTAGTCTTTAAATCCTCATGATCAAGGTCAGCTTTAACATATAATGTATCGTCATCATCAATCTTGTATCCGACACACTTATATCCGTCTCTTGGATTGGGCCATACATATTCATAACCTATTTTACTACCTTTTTCAAAGTTTATGGCGTAAGACTCAACATCTACATATTCTCCTGAGTCATAGTCATATTCTTCGCCGAAATCTCCGCCGTTCGCATGAAAAGTAACTTCATACGCTTCAGCCCACTGAGCATAAAATGTTACATCTCCTTCAGGTTTATAATCATATAAGAACTTCTCTCCATCCTTCAGCTCATAATTACCTTTATCTTCTGTAACATATAAAGTTTCATCGCCTTCTACTTTATATCCTTTAAACAGATATCCGGCTCTCTTACACTTGTCATTACCTGTATTGTATAAAATACTGCCTTCCTTTACATCAAATTTAATAGACTCTCTTTCTACATAATCTCCGGCATCAGAGTCCCATCCCATTCCATAATTACCACCATTACCATTAAAGGTAACTTTATTTGCCTTTGCCCACTGAGCTTTGAAGGTCACATCCCCGGAAGGTGTATATCCCCAATAGTTTTCTTCGCCCTCTTCAATGTCCTCCTCAGCTTTGTCAGTAACATATAATGTATCTATTCCATCTATCTTATATCCGGCAAATACATAACCGTCTCTGAAAGGATCTCCTCCTTCTTCTATCGAAGAACCTTTACGTACCTTAAGCTCCCATGATGTATCACCGGGAACATACTTCTCCTCATCATTATCCCAAGTCCAATTGAAATGTCCACCGTTTCCGTCTATGGTGATATCATAACACTCTTCCCACTGTGCTTTGAAGGTCACATTGCCTGTTGGAACATATTCACGTAGGTACGCCTCTCCATCCTGCAATTCATAATTATCTCTGTCATAAATAACATATAAAAGATTATCATCCTCCTTTTTAAATCCGGTAAACATATATCCCGGCCTTGAAAATGGATACGAATAATTATTTCCTATCTCCGAACCTATCTCAAACTGAAAGACATCTGGGGAATCGTTGATAACATCCTTCTGCTCATCCTCATCCCAATATGTATGGAACCATCCACCGTTTGGATCAAAGGTAACATCATAAGCTTCTTCCCATACAGCATAGAAAGTCGTATCCTCTGTCGGTACATATTCATCAATAAAAGCCTCTCCATCCTTTAATTCATACGAGGAGCTATCATAAGTCACATATACCGTACCTTCTTTATTTATCTGATAACCTTTAAAAACATATTCGGATCTAGACCTGGGAACACAATATTCATAGCCTATATTCGAACCTTTTTCTATAAATCGCTCCTGTACCAGATCATGTTTTGTTTCTCCGGTGTCTACGTCAATATATTCAGTAATCCAGCCGCCATTACCATCATATGTTATTTCATAACAATCATCTGTCTCGGCGCGCACTACTCCCCCGGGAATATTGACGATACCTACCACCATCAATACCGAAAGAATAAAAGCGATAAACCTTCGCCATTTTCTTTTTTCCATTACTCACCCTCCTCGTATAATAAACTCAGTTTCCCGCAAAGCAAAAGCGTCACTTTCGTGACGCTCAAATGCCTCATAATACCCACGCCACAAGTGTAACCTTGCCTTGCAAATTATAGTAAGTATTATAGCGTATAATCAATATTCTGTCTATTATGATATATTTTTTACCTTGCTATTATGATACATCATCAACCTCAGCTATGATATATTATTCACCTTTCCGATAGATACATAATTATCCAGGATAGCTTTCAGGTCGGTTCCGTCTTCCGCTTCCCAGTTACGGACACCTTCAACAAGGTATGACACTCTCCCCTCACTTATAGGAGTCTCTATATAATGATCACGATAGAATTCTCCTTTTGAAACTATTCTGTCCCTAAGCACGCCCCTGCACTCCTCCAGAGTACAGCTGGGAAAATTAACATTCCATATCTGATCTACTCCAAGGGGACTCTTCATCAGTTCAACCATTATCTCTTCCAGATATCTGTCCGTCACCTCATGATCATCAGAAGCATTTTCGGAAAATGCTATAACATGCTTTTTCTGAAATACAGCCTCAAAGGCCGCACCGACAGTAGCAGAATACTGCAGATCAGTTGCCACATTATAGCCATAATTAATTCCGGAAAAAACATACTCTGCACTACCGGGAATAATATTCAGCAAGCCTATCCTCACACAGTCTGAAGGAGTTCCGTTACACGCAAATGCATGAACCCCCGGAACAGGATAATCAACCTTCCACGCCTCTATACTATTATGCAATGAAGTTGCATGAGATAAACCACTCCTCTGGGAATCCGGAGCTATGATCCAGACTTCTCCATGCTTTGCAGCAGCTCTTGCCAGACGCTCCATTCCATCCGTAAAAATACCGTCATCATTTGTAAGCATTATTTTACTCATTATCTTTTCTCCCGGGTATATAAGATTCTTGAGCTATATCACTTCGTGATATAAAAGCCATACTCCGTATGTCTTTTATTCTGCTGTGCAGAATGCTTCTGTCCTTCGGACAGACCCCCGATTCTTCGAATCGTGAGCTATTTCGCTTCGCTCAGAATGACACGAAATTCGTGTCATTCTTGACACTAATTTCGGCAGCCTCTATATAATACCACAAAAAAAGATGACAAAAAAGGTCAGACCTTTTTTGCCATCTTTCTTCCTATTCCTTTTTATTGTCACGGTTTTGCATCCTGCTTATGCATAACCGGAGTCACTTCCACATCAACATTTTCTCCGTCACGATTTACAGTAAACTTGATCGTATCACCCTCAGCTGTATTCTGAATAAGGCTTCTCAGTTCAGTCATACCGGATATGCTCTTATCATTTACCTTAATGATTATATCATCTTCCTTGAGACCGCCCTCATCTGCGGGACTTCCTTCCTCAACCTTGTTTATAACAACACCTGACACACCATTTGACTGATAATCACCTGTCATACCATTTGACCAAAAATCGCCGGGCATACCACCTGTCTGGTAATCACCGGACGCATCGCTTCCGGTTATTCCTATGTATGGCTTCATGATGTAGCCCTTTTCTATGATACTGTCAATAATACCGTTAACACTGTTTATCGGGATGGCGAATCCTATATTATCCACAGATGCTGTTGTATATCCGCCTGAGGATTTTGCATTTGTAATACCAATCACTTCACCGTTTGCATTAAATAATGCACCACCGGAATTTCCCGAATTTATAGCACAGTCTGTCTGAATCAGATTCATGGAATTATTCTGAATCTTTACCTGACGATCCAGTGCACTGACACTACCTGATGTAAGGGAAAATGTAAGCTCACCTAACGGATTTCCGATAGCAACAACCCCGTCTCCGACACTCAGCTGATCTGAGTCGCCAATGGTTACGGGTGTAAGTCCCGTAGCATCTATCTTCAGCACTGCTATATCATTTGTATCGTCATAACCTATCAGTCCTGCATCATATTCCTTTTCATCATATGTTGTGACCTTTATCTTATCTGCGCCCTTAACCACATGATAGTTGGTAATGATATATCCATCCTCTGAATATATAAATCCCGAACCGGCAGATGCCGATGTTGTCTGATATCCCATAAACTCCATGGGGATTTCTGTTGTTATTCCTACAGTTGAGTTTACGTTTTCATCATAAATCTGCGATGCATTCATCTCGCCGGCTGAAGCAGTTGACTGAGTCTTGCTGCTTTCTGTCTGCTCACCTTCACTTTTAGCCTGCACAGCAGTTGCTACGCCATTCACGGCTCCGACAGCATCACCGTCCTTTGAGAACACTTTGCTAAGTGCCGCAAATCCTCCGGCACCAACCACACCTCCTGCAAGTGAACAGCAGAGTGCTGTGGCAATAATTCTATTCCCTGTTTCCTTAGTCTTCTTAGTTTTCATCATAATATCACGCTCCTCCCTTAATGTTTTCCTCATTATAGGAGCGTTAGTTAAAATCAACTTTAAAAAACTAAATATTTCTTGCAGGAAATGTTGCAGTAATGACAAATGCACTGCCATCCGGCGACGCAGCCCCGATCTTACCTCCATGAGAGCTTACTATGGCCTGTGCCATAGAAAGACCTATTCCGTGACCACCGGTCTCGGAATTCCGGGACTGATCCGCACGATAAAATCTGTCAAATACATGACGGATATCATCCGCTGAAAGCTGAGCCGAAGAAACATTGCTCACACTGAGAACAAGCTTTCTTCCGTGCTTTTCAAAGTTAAGTTTTACAGTTTCGCCTTCCGGAGAATACTTAATGGCATTATCCATAAGTATAGTGATCAGATGTTCTATAGAGCTTTTATCTCCCAGCAGTGTAAGCATTGGCTGAACCTGAATATCCAGCTCCTTATTCTGGGATCTGGCAAGAGATTGAAAAGACGCAGCAGTCTCGAGGATAATCTCTGAAATCGGAATATCTATAAACTGTACATCGTTTTTTGACTCCTCCATCCGGGACAGCTTAATAAGATCATTGGTGAGCTCTGCCAGACGAAGGGACTGCTTCTGTATATCATCCAGATATTCGTTTTCAGGAGTATCCATTTTAAGGATATCCACATCTGCATTTATTATGGTAAGAGGTGTTTTTATCTCATGTCCTGCATCGGTAATGAAACGTTTCTGCTTTTCATAGCTTTCCGAAACAGGCCTTGTAAATCTCGCAACGAAGAAACACACAAGAACAGCAATAATAAAATATCCCGCCAGAGACATGATAATACTAGTATTCCTGAATTCGTGAAACAGTGCCAGCTTGCGTCCGCAGTCAAGAAACGTAACTCGTTTACCAATTTGTTCGGAAGTAACTTCAAAGCGGTAATCCTCTTTAAAGCCTTTTTCATCACTTCCTTTGGCCACCTCCACTGCATATCTCGCAGCAGTCAGTCCATCTATGGCATATATATTACTTGTTTCCATGAGAATAGGACTATTTTCATTATCTAATAAAACAGAAAAATATCTGCTTTCAAAAGGCGTCTCACGTGACATACCCGAAGGAAGCCATTCCATTCCATTTTCATAGCTCGGAAATACTCCGCTGTTCTTTGAAAGAACAGTCAGTGTTTCATCCGCTTCTTCAATAACCGATCTGTAGTTAAGCAGATTCATACCTGCCACGATGATGGTCAGAAGCAGAAACAGAGCCGACAGGGCAAGCACCGTATACTTTATCCTTAACTTCCTGATCATTTCAGTTCCTCCAACCGGTAACCTGAATTTCTGAATGCCTTTATCTGTATATTTGCATTTAACGCAGTAAGCTTCTTTCGAAGATACGAAATATAAACCCAGACCACATTCAGCTCCACATCCGAATCAAGTCCCCAGATTCTCTCCAGAAACATTTCCGTGGAAATGATCTGCTGTGGAGATGACATCAGAAACTCCATCATCTGATACTCTTTATTGGCAAGAGTGTAGCTGCCGCTTGGAGTCGCCAGTTCAAAAGTAGCTCTGTTCAGGGTTACATTTCCCATTTTAAGTGTATTATCCACTGCCGCCTGATTCCGAGTAATGGACCTTATCCTTGCCAGAAGCTCCTTAGTGTCAAATGGTTTTGTAAGATAATCATTTGCTCCGCTGTCCAGTCCAAGAACCTTATCATCCACCTCTGCTTTTGCGGTGAGCATGATAATAGGCAGGTCTATCCCTTCAGCACGAACCTTCTTCAGGACCGTTATACCATCCATTCCCGGCATCATTATATCCAGCACGGCCACATCATAGTTTCCGGACTCTATATAAAACAGTGCATCATTTCCGTTAAAAACCGCATCCACCGAATAATTATTCTTTTTAAAAATCGCCACTAAAACACGCGATAATGATTTCTCATCCTCAGCGAGAAGTATACGCATAGTTTTATCCTCGTAAGATTATTTAAAAAAGTAAACGGCTCCGATGTCCCGTTTTTCGGGACACCGGAACCGTTTTATTGTCCCTGATATTTAGTGATCTCTATAATAGTTGATCAGACATCCGCTTGTGATGATCGTTCTTTCATCATCAGTCAGATCGCCCAGCTTAAGGCTGATCTCTTTCATGTCTTTGTTTACGATATAACCCTTGATAACTTCAGCCTTATCTTCAACTGCCTTCCTGATTCCCGGAATGAATACATAGTCACCGTTCTCGAAACCGTATGGATTCTCAGAACTGTCTACTGCAGACTCATCCATAACAAACGGAAGCATTCCCCAGTTGATAAGGTTTGATCTGTATCTCTTTGTAGCATATTCACGAGCGATATTTGCCCATCCGCCAAGTACCTTCTGACAGGAAGCAGCCTGCTCACGAGCAGATCCGTCACCCGGCTTTACTGCATAGATAGTACTACCAAAGCCTGTGTTTGACTTATCCACGCCTTCGAATCTTTCCTTAACCTTCGGCATAACCTCTTTGATCTCAGGATAGATTTCGCAAGGATGTCCGCCCTCTTCACGAGCCTTCTCTACTGCCTGGAATTCCTTGGCACGACCAACGTACTCAGGATCCTTACGTGACAGAGTAAACTCAGCGAGTCCGATAGGATTTGATCTGAAGGATGATGTCTCACCTGAAGGGATCAGCTCATCTGTTGTAGTAACAGGGTCTGTAATAACTGAGCAGACCTTAAGGAGAAGATTCTCTGTAAGTGCAGGCATACCCGGCCATGGCTTGATGTTCGGTCCCTGCTTCAGCTCTTCGTCAGGCTTAGCATTTTTCCATCCGTCATAAACTCTGTTTTCATATATGGACTTATCGAAGAAATACTTCGGTCCTGTATACTCAACATCTATATCTGTTGCAGGTGTAAGGAAGCCCTTGTTAACAGCTGTAGCTGCGATAGAACGAGCATCCATAAGTGCAACTGAAGATATCTGACCATTCTGTATCTTCGAACCTTCTCTGTTCGGGAAGTTTCTTGTTGAATGTCTGATTGAAAGTGCATTGTTTGCAGGTGTGTCTCCTGCACCGAAGCAAGGTCCGCAGAATGCAGTCTTGATTATCGCACCTGTCTTCATAATATCTGCAGCACGTCCGTTATTTACAAGCTCCATCATAACAGGCATACTTGCAGGATAAACATCAAGTGTGAACTCATCATTTCCGATATAGTGACCCTTCAGGATATCAGCTGCATCGCAGATATTCTCAAATCCACCACCTGCACAGCCGGCAATGATTCCCTGCTCAACATAGAGCTTTCCGTCACGGATTTTATCTGTAAGTTTAAACTCAACATCACCTGTAAGCTGCTTACGTCCGTTCTCCTCGCACTCATGAAGGATATCCTTCAGATTTGCATTTAACTCTTCGATGGTAAATGTATTTGATGGATGGAACGGAAGTGCGATCATAGGCTTAACCTTTGAGAGATCTACATATACTACTCCATCATAGTATGCAACGTCAGCAGGATTGAGTTCCTTATAAGCATCCGGTCTGTAGTGAGTCTCATACCAATCCTTAGTATTTGCATCTGTCTTCCAGATAGATGAGAGACAGGTTGTCTCAGT
This sequence comes from uncultured Lachnospiraceae bacterium, assembly GCA_902781895.1. Lineage (GTDB taxonomy): Bacteria > Bacillota > Clostridia > Lachnospirales > Lachnospiraceae > Eubacterium_Q. The sequence continues at coordinate 37,643 of CACZLA010000014.1, read as the reverse complement.
TGTCATTACATCTATTCCGATACGGAAGTCAGTTGAAAGCTTATCAACTCCCGGACCGACAAACTCCATAACGCTGTTCTTAACATATCCGTTCTTAAATGTAGCACCTATAAGTGCAAGTGCAACATCCTGAGGACCTACACCCTTCTGAATCTCTCCATCAAGATAGATAGCGATAACCTTCGGAGACTTAACATCGTATGTTCTTCCCAGAAGCTGCTTAGCCAGCTCCCCGCCACCTTCACCGATAGCCATAGTACCAAGTGCACCATAACGTGTGTGGCTGTCTGAACCAAGTATCATTGCTCCACACTCAGCAAGCTCCTCACGGGCATACTGATGAATAACTGCCTGATGAGGAGGAACATAGATTCCACCATACTTCTTTGCAGCAGAAAGACCAAACATATGGTCATCCTCATTTATCGTTCCACCAACTGCACAGAGTGAATTGTGGCAGTTTGTAAGAACATAAGGGATAGGGAATTCTGTAAGTCCTGAAGCCCTTGCAGTCTGGATGATACCAACAAAAGTGATATCATGAGAAGTCATCTTATCAAACTTGATTTTAAGATTCTCCTCATCACCACTGGTGTTATGAGCAGTCAGGATGCCATGTGCGATAGTTCCCTTCTTCGCCTCATCTTTAGTTGTGCTGATACCTTTTGCAGAAAGCTCAGCCTCGTCTGTGACGAGTTCCTTTCCATTTACGAGGTACGCACCTGTTTCATATAGTGTTACCATTTCTTATTCTTCCTCCTATTACATATATTAACTAACATCATTTCCTTAATTACTTTTTACGCCTCTTCCTTCTTATTCGTAAAGAAGCTGCATACAAATGCCACCGCATACATAATCACCGTTGCGATCATCAGATACGCGTAATGCTTTGTGGTTCTCTCACCGCCGTTACTTGTGTTTTTCAATATGATCTCGGACATGTTATTTCCGGTAAGTCCCGCAACAGCCCAGGCGGAAAGTGCGATACCGTGTATCTTGGAAATGTTATTCATGCCGAATCTTGATGAAAGCAGTGCAGGAAGAGTTGAGAATCCTCCACCATATCCCAGATTCACGATCATAAGCAGGGCGATAATGCTTATTCTGAACAACGCTCCCCCATCTCCCATAAAGGAAAGGAAAAGTGTGAAGCCTGTAGCCAGAACACAGCTGGCAAATATTATCTTATATACAAGTACTCTGTCCTTCATCTTATCGGATATAGTTGAATAACCGATACGTCCCAATGCGTTACATGCCGCAGTTACCGAAGGTACCACCGCAACTATAGTTGTCAGTGCCGCCATACCGGCATAAGTAGACTCAAGTATCTGCTTTTCATATGTGATAAGCATGAGACCGCAGTGAATATTTATATAGAACATTATCCAGATAAATATAAAGATCTTATTCTTAAGAAGCTCTGAAACCTTGAAGTCACTGTGCTTGTCATCACTCTCAACCCAGCCATCAGGCTTCTTCAGCAAGATATGTCCGGCGAACATCATTACACAGTAGATAGCACCGAGGATATAAAACATTGCCGAAATTCCGTAAGCTTCCTGAAGCTTTTCCATTATCGGAGTTGCTATAGCTTTTGCGAGACCAAAGCCCATAATGGAAATACCTGTGGCAAGTCCCTTTTGTTCGGAGAACCAGAGCATCAGAGTTTTAACAGGAGTAAGATATCCGACTCCCAGTCCTATTCCCATGATGCATCCATAGAAAATATAGATTCCTATAAGTGCCGGTGTGCCGTGCATGAACTGTATGACAGCGCCGGTTCCGATCATTCCAACCGTAAAACAAATACATGATATAAGCGAAGACTTATGTATATCCTTTTCAACTATCTTTCCGGCAAATGCAGCCGACATTCCGAGAAAGAATATAGCCAGGCTGAAGGCCCAGCCGGTACCAAATGTACTCACGCCGATCTTCATCGCAATTGCTTCCTTAAAGGTACTCCAGCAATACACCGTTCCGATCGAGCAGTGGATCAGCAGCGCGGGGATCGCCGCTCTAACCCATTTGTTATTCATATTTTCCTCCATCAATTACTTTTAGCCTTTTTCGATTTGCACATCAGCTTCAGTGATATCACTTTCTTCAGAGTCGCTCTTCTCCGCGGCATCAGTTTCATTATTTTTATGCTCAGATAAAAAGCTTTCAATATCTCTATACATGAGAACTGCACTCTTTTCATGGGTATGCTTTATTGCATACAGTGCTTCGTCGGCCATTTTATATAATTCTTCAATCTCCTCAGTATCAGCAGGAATCACCGCAACACCTATACTTGCCGATATAGTGAACTGCTGACTCTTCAGCTCGTTTTCCTCAGTAATAACGGATGCATTTATTGGCTCATCCATCTTCTGACAGATAATATCACCGATACCGTTTATAGCCAGATCATTTGTGGCATTTTTGAAAATAACCAGGAACTCATCACCACCGATTCGGATGGCGGTACATCTGTCCTGCCCCAGATGGTGCAGCCTGTGGCCAACCTCCTTCAGAACAACGTCACCCATATCGTGACCATAATTATCATTTATCGGTTTGAAATAATTCAGATCCAGTGAATACAAAGCTATAGGATAATTATCTCCGTCCTTAACCAGCTGCGCCAGATAATCCATACCATAACGTCTGTTATAAAGTCCGGTGAGTGCATCTGTATTTGATATATGCTCAAGGTATTCATTCATTTCCCTGAGCTCTCTGGTCTTATCCTCAACCATTTTTTCCAGTCGTGCATTTTCGCTCTTCTGCCGTTCAAGCAGCTCCTCTGTCAGCATATTTGTCTGAACGGTTTTGCACATAATAACATAACCCATTATGGAAATGATCATGACAAAGACCATAAATGAATTAAAGTATTTAACAATATAAAGAACCATAGTAAGTACGAAGAGCATGGATCCGTTTATCCAGTAAACATAGTTAGATCTTTTTCCGGTTAATGGCTTGATACTCAGCTCCACATCCTTCATATCAGATCTGCAAAGACCACCTGCATAAAAAACCAGGAACAGCATATAAGCGATATCTATATACATATTCTCAGGCTCTTCATTTATAACAAGATAGTAAGTATATCTGATTTCAAGAAAACTGAATATTGTAAGAGGTATGCTCACCAGATAAAATGACTTGCTATGCTTTGTACCAGTCTGGGAGATTATAAATGCAGCCATAATAAGAGTAAATATGGAAACAAAGAAATACAGTATCAGTTCAACAAGCTCTAAGGTAACTCTGTTTCCGAATTCATGATAATCCAGTGCAAATCTGTAACCGAACACTATGGCTAACGCAGAAAAGATAAATGTATTAATAAATATCCTGCTGTAATCTACCTTAGTGAAAATCTCTCTGGCATAAACGATAAGTGCAAGAAGGAAGAAATAGTCCGGAATAAGATATATGTTATCGGTTATTTTATAAATAATCTCACTTTCACCCAGAACATGAACATTAAATGCCCAGATAACATCCGCAAGAACCCAGACCAGACATCCGGTTCCGAAGCAGTATCCAAGTCCCTTGAAACGGCCCATATCCTCAACCGCACTAAAAATAGCCAGACCTGAAAACAGTCCGATAAAGATACTTGTCCAATCATATATAATGCTTATATCAAGGACAGTCGTGACTGTGAAAACTATCCAGCATATAAAAGCAAGTATTGTAAAAGTAAAGCTGTAATTACCTGCTTTTCTGTTAGCCATATTTCCCCCTTAATCCTCCATAACATCAGGAAGTTTAAATGTCGTAAGGCTGTTTGCATCTATATTTGGCTCCGTAACAACACGTGTAGCCTGTCTCTCAACACTTCTTTCAAAATAGTTTCTTACTTCTCTCGCATTTGCGAAATGCTCTTCATGATTCTCGGCAAGATTATGCAGATACTTATTCACATACTCCGTTGCCTCTTTATTCAGAACATAATCCTGACTCACGCACATAAGGTCAAATATTTTGACCAGATCGTCTCCCGAATAATCGGGGAACTCAATAAATTTATTAAATCTTGACTTCAGTCCCGGATTCGACTCAACAAATTTTTTCATCTCATCCGTATATCCGGCAACTATAACTATCAGATCCTGACGGTTATCCTCCATCCTCTTCAGTATCGTATCCACTGCCTCCTGACCAAAGTCTTCACCCTCTGCATTCGTAAGTGTATACGCCTCGTCGATAAATAGAATTCCGCCCATCGCCTCATCACAGACCTGAGCTGTCTTCTGAGCTGTCTGACCTACATAACCTTCAACAAGACCAGCACGGTCCACCTCTATCATCTGGCCCTTACTTACAACGCCCAGCTGATGATAGATTTTCGCAAGAAGCCTGGCAACCGTGGTCTTACCTGTTCCCGGATTTCCCGAAAATACCAGGTGAAGCGACATACTTGGCGTCTTAAGTCCCAGCTTCTCTCGCATTCCTTTTATCTTTACAAGATTAATAAGATTTGTAAGATTCTTTTTAACAGATTCAAGTCCGATAAGAGAATCCAGTTCAGCAAGCAGCTGATCCAGAGTTTCCTGCTTCGGTCTTCCCGTAAGAGATATTCTGTTTGGTGCAGGCTCTGATTCCCTCGGAGCTTCTTCTGAGCTTCTTGCAGGAGCCGAACCGAATCCGGCACCTCCCAGATTCATTCCTCCAATCTTTCCACCGCCCGGAGTATTTTTATAGACATCAAATCCACTCACATAATTATTCATCATGTTAATATAATCTGAAAGTCTGTCCGCCTCACGGTCGCTAATGCCACCGTAAGCTATAAAATTACATCCAACATCATTAAATGTGCTTATCAGATATTTTGATATGGAAGTGCCGTATCCCGTTCTCCTGTTCATGGGGGAAGTATCATCCATAACAAAATACTGAAGTGATCTCGGAACATAAGAGGTGAGGTCGACCCCCATACATCTGTCATTTATAAATCTCTGGAAATTGTACTCCGTGATCACGATTTCCAGATTCTCATTCAAAAAACTTATCTGTGCAGAAATATCAGCACTGTTAGCATCAAAAATGTATCCCAAAAATACCAGCAGATCATCCTTCAGCTGATTTTTCAAAGTGACACGCGCATCCGGCGGATATGGACTCCCCGGCTTATACTGCACATTGTCCGCATATGAAAAACAATAATTTATCATCTGTTTAATATTCTTAGTTATCATAGCCAGCTCCTTCGGGAAATGGGACTGCCCCACTCAGGTATTACTCGCACTTAGCCAGTAATTCTTCCCATCTTCGATCTATTTCTGCCTGGAACTCCCCGATAAGGTTTTCATTTCCCGGCTTGAAGAGATGCTTAAAACGTCCCTGTGGCTTCAGGAAATCCTCTATAGGAAGCTTATTCTTTGGCTTGTAGCTCAGTATCCACTTTCCGTCTACGACCTCAAACAGCGGCCAGTAGCATGTATCCACTGCCAGCTTGCAGATCTTTGCCATATCAGCAGCGTCAAATCTCCAACCACGAGGGCATGGTGACATGACATTCAGGAAAGCCGGGCCTTCTGTATATATAGCCTTCTCAGCCTTCTCATAAAGATCCTTCATTCCTGCAGTAAATGTGGACTGTCCCACATAAGGAATGTTATGAGCAGCCATAATAGCCGCAAGATCCTTACGTGACTGAACCTTTCCTGTACTTACTCTACCTACAGGAGTTGTTGTTGTATCGGCAAATCTCGGAGTAGCTGATGATCTCTGTATACCGGTATTCATATATGCACCGTTGTCATAGCAAACGTAAACCATATCATGTCCACGCTCCATAGCTCCCGACAGGGACTGGAAACCGATATCATAGGTACCACCGTCACCTCCGAAGGTTATAAACTTATAGGTTGTATCCGCATCGATACGACCTCTCTTCTTCAGCGCATTATATGCTGTTTCAACACCTGAAAGTGTTGCACCGGCACATGCAAAAGCATTGTGAATATAGCTGTCTGTATATGCCGTATATGGATAAAGAAATGTGGAAACCTCCAGACATCCTGTTGCATTTCCTATAACCGCTTTATCCTCTTCCTTAAGTGCACGAAGCACTGTTCTTACTGTTATTGCCGCACCACATCCGGCGCAAAGTCTGTGTCCCGGAGTAAGTCTGTCCGGTTTATTCATTACTTCTTTTAAATTATATGCCATTTTTTTATCTCCTTAAGATCCTTCGCTACGCTCAGGATGACGTCTTACTTATCCGACAGACGTACTCCGTCTCCGGACTGTCTGATATCCATCTTGTCGTCTCCGCCGAAATCTCTGAACTCATTTGAGTTATCAGCATCTCTGTCACGAAGTCCTACATACTTGAACTGTTCAGGTTCTCTGCCACGTCTTACTATCTCACGAATGTCTCTGAAAACATCCCTTGCCTCGGTTACGGTATAATCACGTCCGCCCAAACCATAGAAATAGTTAACAGTCGGAATATTAAGTCCCGCATCATACATAGCAGCCTTCAGTTCGGAGCCCAGTGGTCCGCCCTGTCCGGAAAAGCTCTCAGCTCTGTCGAGAATAGCAACTGACTTACAGTTCTTCAGTGCTTCAGCAAGCTCTTCTCCCGGGAATGGTCTGAATACTCGAACCTTTATCATTCCCACATGGATACCATACTCACGGAGCTTATCAACTGCATCCTTAGTCTGTCCTGCAGCTGAACCCATGATAACTATGGCATATTTTGCATCCTCCATACGATACTCCTCAAAGAGTCCGTATTTACGGCCGGATACCTTTTCATATTCTTCACATACATCAAGTATAACCTTCTTTGCATTTTTCATGCCTGCACGCTGGTTATACTTTGTCTCCATATAAAACGGAGAATTTGCATAAGGACCTGCCGCCATAGGCATATCCTTATTCAGCAGGAAATTGTCAGGCTTATATTCACCGACAAAGTTTCTTACTGAATCTGTATCTATAGTTTCTATGTTCATTACAGCATGGCTTGTGATGAATCCGTCGTAGCAGACCATCATAGGAAGCTGAACATCCGGATGCTCAGTTACTCTGTAAGCCATGATAAAATTATCGTAAGCTTCTTCATTTGTCTCTGCATAAACCTGAAGCCATCCGCTGTCCCTTGCACCCATTGCATCAGAGTGGTCGCAGTTAATGTTAAGAGGTCCTGTCAGAGTTCTGTTTACAAGACAAAGCACAAGCGGAAGTCTGTCAGAAGCAGCGATATAAAGCTCTTCCCACATAAATGCAAGTCCTGCCGAAGAAGTAGCTGTAAGGGCTCTTGCTCCTGCAGCCGATGCTCCGATGGCAGCACTCATGGAACTGTGCTCTGATTCAACCGGAATAAACTCAGTATCTATCTCACCATTTGAGATGTATGTTGAAACCATCTGAGGAAGCTCGGTAGAAGGTGTGATAGGAAATGCCGGCATAACATCAGGATTAACCTGCTTGATAGCCAGTGCAACTGCCTCATTACCTGACATTCTGTCACGCTTCTTCGCAGCTGTTCCCTTTACCTTTGCTGAGTCCTTGTTTTTTTTCTGCTCATTATATTCTGCATTAAATGGACTCTCCACAGTGGAAGTCTGATTTGCATTTACCGCCTCGATAGCAGACTTAGCTGTTGCTTCAGGCGTAATCTTACTGTTCTTATCCTTACCCATCCTACAGGCCCTCCTTCATAGTAATAGCACCGAAGGAGCATGCGCCTGCACAGATACCGCAGCCCTTACAATGTCCAAGATCAAAATCAAGTCTTTTTCCATCCTCTACGGGAATAGAAGAATCAGGACACATAGGAGCACACATAAGGCACTGAACGCATTTGTCCCAATCTACAACAGGAGTCTGGGTTCTCCACTCTCCCGTGTTAAATGTGGCCGCACCGCCACCACCATAAACAACATTTCCCGGAGTTAAATCCTGGTATGGTGCAGTCTCCGTAAGCTTTGTAATATCAGTTCTCGTCTTGTTAGCCATTAGCGCACCTCCTCAAAAGCTCTCTCAAGAGCCTTCATATTTCCATCTATTACTTCAGGCTTCTTAGCAAATTTATGCTGATAGGAGCCTCTCATCTGCTCGAGGAAGTCCTGCTTGGACATAATTCCCGAAACCTTTACAACTGCTGCAAGCATAGGTGAGTTAGGGAAATATTTTCCAAGAGTTTCCATGGAAATGGTATGCGCATCGACAGTGTATACTGCCCCCTCATAGCCTTTAAGAAGAGGTATTATCTCGTCCTTTGACTTTGGAGTATTTATAATTATTCCTCCATCCTTGTTAAGACCGGAAGTCACATCCACACTATGTAAAAGTGTCTCGTCTACCACTACAACATAATCGGGGTTATAAATGTTGGAATGATTTCTGATCTCAGTTTCGCTTATTCTGTTATAAGCTGTAATGGGAGCTCCCATTCTTTCCGGTCCGTACTCTGGAAATCCCTGAACATACATGCCGGTGTTAAATGCAACATCCGCGAGAAGCAGTGCTGCTGTTTTGGCACCCTGACCACCACGGCCGTGCCACCTGATTTCTACCGCTTTACTCATAAAAATTCCTCCTAAACATAAAAAACCAACCTACATTATATAACACAATGACATAAGTGTCAAAAGTCAAATGCGCTTCTGCTTGCAGAAAAAGCATATTGACCTTATGACACGCTGAAACATGAGGAAGTAGCTGTTTTTATAGAAAACAAGCGGATTCCGAATGTTTCAAGGATTGTGATAGTTTCGTAAGAAACGGAACAATCCGTATGTCATAAATGACATAAGTGTCAAAAATATAAACACAAAAAACCGATGCTTCCGTCATCTGAAGCATCGGTTCTTCTATCACCCAACGCAAAATATAGATTATGTAAACTAATTAGTTTTATCCTATATATGCACAGGCTGCAAGCGCAGCCACCGCACCATCCGAAGCAGCTGTAGTCAGCTGTCTCACCTGTTTTGTCCTGCAGTCACCTGCCACAAAGATTCCGGGTGTTTTCGTGTTGCAGCTCTCATCCGCATTCACATAGCCGGCGCCATCCAGCTCTGCTACATTTCCGAAGGCTGCATTGTCAGGCTCCTGACCTATGGCAATAAACAGACCGGATACAGGTATCTCACGCAGTTCCTCTGTATTCTTATCCTTTGTTATAACAGCCTCCAGTGACTTCTCGCCCTTCAGCCCCACTACCGTAGAATTCAGAACAAACTCTATATTATCCTTCTTTTTAACTGCTTCCAGATTCTTCGGCTCACCTCTGAAACCTTCGCGCCTATGAATTATGTAAACCTTATTGCAGTAATTCGTAAGGAATAATGCATCCTCAAGCGCAGTATTTCCTCCGCCGTTTACGGCTACATCCTTCCCCTTGAAAAATGCTCCGTCACATGTTGCACAGTAGGAAACGCCTTTTCCGATAAGCTCTTCTTCTCTGTCTATCCCCAGATGTCTGTTCTTAGCTCCCGTCGCTATAATTACCGCTCTCGCAGCCATCTTTTTTCCGGACTCGGTTTCAACTATAAATATTTTTCCCGGATCTTCGCCCTGAATATCCGACAGCTCCGGAATATTTTCTGCCGATATCTCACCAGCAGAAGCTATCCTGACAGCCTTCTCATATATTACCTCTGCACCAAGCTCCGTCGCCTGCTCATATAGTCCCATGGAAAACTCAAAGCCGCTGGTCTTTTTAATTCCCGGATAATTTTCTATTTCAGGCGTATTAACTATCTGACCTCCCACAGTAAGTGCCTCCAGACACACGGCATGCTTACCGGCTCTTTGAACATATATGGCAGCTGACAGTCCGGCAGGACCCGCACCTATAATTATCACATCTGTCATCTCAAACCTCACTTCTTTAATGACACATTTACTGTTTCCGTATATCTTGTTATTTGATCAGGTCAGCCAGGGTTCCCTTCGGAACAGCTCCCACTACCCTGTCAGCTTCCTCTCCATTCTTAAAAAGAATCATACAAGGTATACTTGAAATACCGTACTGGATAGCAAGTCTCTCTGCATCATCAACATCTATGGAAGCAAACTTAACACCCTCATTCTCATCAGATAACTGCTCAAGTATCGGAGCCATCATCTTGCATGGTCCGCACCAGGTTGCGAAAAAATCCACAAGAACGGGTACATCACTCTTTAAAACAACCTCTTCAAACTGCTCTTCTTTAATCTCTAATACTGCCATTATTTTATCCTCCTTCTGTTATGTAAGATTCTCTTTATAATATTCCTGCTATCTACTCATCCAGATGGGAAAGTATAGTATATAATATCCTGTACAGCTCCTTCGCATCCTTTTCACTGAGTGCTACACAGCCACCCATCTTTGAAGGTATACTTACAGCCTTATCCCGCAGCTTCTTTCCCTCAGGAGTTATCTCTACCGTTACACTTCTTTCATCCGTCTTCGAACGCGTTTTGGAAATGTATCCTTTCGACTCCAGTTTTTTTATAACAGGAGTCAGGGTTCCCGAATCCAGAAAAAGCATTTCTCCCAACTCTGTAACGCTGGCTTTTTCCTTTTCCCACATAGCCATCATGGTTATATACTGGGTATAGGTCAGATCCAGCTCATCCAGAAATGGCTTGTAATGTCTCGTTACCGCCTTTGAACACGCATAAAGCGGGAAGCATAACTGGTTTTCAAGTTTTAAGCAATCATATTTACTCATCGATAATTCCTCAATGTCATAAGATTTATTTTACACTTCTTATTGTAAAGCTGTTTAGTTTGATCACATAAGTGATTCCACAAATTTCTCAACATCCTTCATGTTTTCCGTGGGTTCAAATCTTGCTACGACCTCACCCTTCCGGTCAATAATGAACTTCGTAAAATTCCATTTGATCTCGGGATTATTTTTATAATCCTTGTCCATCTTCTTCAGAAGCGCTGACATTGCAAGTGCCTTAGGCCCTTTTCCGAATCCTTCAAAACCCTTCTTTGACTTTAAAAACTTAAAAAGCTCTATGGCATTTTCGCCGTTAACATCCGACTTCTTCATCTGAGGAAACTGTGTATTATACTTCAGCTGACATGTTGCATGTGTTTCCTCATCACTTTCAGGAGACTGTCCGGCAAACTGATTGCACGGAACATCAACTATCTCAAAACCCTGATCATGAAATCTTTCATACATAGCTTCAAGCGCTTTATAATGGGGTGCAAACCCGCAGCCCAGAGCCGTATTTACTACGAGAACAACCTTGCCCTCAAAATCCTTCATTGCTACTTCACTGCCATCAGGGGCAGTAACCTTGATATCGTAAAACTCCATTTTATAATCCTCCTTAAAACTACCTCTTGGGATTAAATACAATTTAGATTGTGTACAATTTAATTATACACAATCTATTTTAAATGTCAATATATTTTTTAAGGGTTCGATTCTCGTTACCAGCTTTAAAAAAAGCAGGCAACGGGAATCGAACCCGCCTCCTCAGCTTGGGAAGCTGATGTTCTACCAATGAACTATGCCTGCTTTTTTATATATAATTTATATATACCTTATCACTCTTTTATAAGACTCTCAAGTGTTTCATACAGATTCTCAGGTTCCACCGGTTTGCTGAGATGTGCATTGATGCCGGCCTGGAGACTGCGCTGAACATCCTCGTCAAATGCATTTGCCGTCAGGGCTATTATCGGTATCTGCCGGGCATCATTTCTGTCCATCCCACGTATAGCCCGGGTTGCCTCAAGGCCATCCATTTCCGGCATTCTCATATCCATGAGAATTGCATCGTAATATCCCTCTTCACTGTTTTCGAACATTTTTACGGCTTCAAGTCCGTTCTCGGCATGCTCGGTCTCTATATCTCTCATGCTGAGGATCATCATGATTATCTCGGCATTTACCATCATATCTTCTGCAAGGAGAACTCTGCGTCCCTTCAGATCAGCTCTGCTGTCCAGCAGAGATTCATTCTTCCTCTTGAATGCAACCCTGAACTCATCCATAACAGTTCCGGCAAATAGAGGCTTTGATACAAAGCTGTCAACCCCTGCGTCCTTTGCCTCGTCAACCACATCCTCCCAGCTGTATGATGTAAGTATTATGATTGCAGCATCATCTCCCACTACGGATCTTATCTGTCTTGTAGTCTCTATACCATCCATATCGGGCATCTTCCAGTCAACAAGTATCAGATTGTAATCCTCTCTTCTGGCATGACGCATTTTCACCATTTCAAGAGCTTCGCTTCCTGACTCTGCAAGCTCGCAGTTGACTCCCACCTGCCCCAGAACATACTGGGCGTATTCGCATGCCACCGGATCATCATCAATAACCAGCACACACATTTCCTGCGGATGAAGTTCACTGAGAGTATCCTCGGCAAGTGTACGTTCCGAATCGGCAAGCGTGACTGTAACCGTAAATGTTGTTCCCTTGCCCTTCTCGCTTTCAACCTCTATATTGCCGTTCATCAGTTCAACAATACTCTTCGTGATTGGCATTCCCAGTCCCGTGCTTCCGTATTTATTTGTGGAAGACGAGTTTTCCTGACTGAAGGTATCAAACAGCTTCGGCATATATTCTTTACTCATGCCTATACCGGTATCTGTCACAACAAATCTTATGGTGGTATTGCCGTCATACTTTGCGATAGCTTCAACCGTAAACAGGACGGAGCCTCCCTCAGGTGTAAACTTAACGGCATTGCCGAGTATATTTATCAGAACCTGCCTCAGCTTCATATCATCGCCGATATAAAAATCGTCTATCTTACCATTTATCCTGCATTCATATTTAAGACCCTTCTCACGGCACTGACCGCTGATAATGGTATTTACCTGCTCCAGTGTCTTGGAAAATGAAAACTCTTCGTTTTTAATGACCATCCTGCCGGATTCTATACGGGACATATCAAGAATATCATTTATTATATTCATAAGGTGCTTTGCCGAGGTTCCGATCTTCTCCAGATACTCTCTGGTCTTACCGGAGATTTCCGGATCACTCAGTGCTATGTTATTAAGGCCGATGATCGCATTCATGGGAGTACGAATCTCATGACTCATATTTGAGAGAAATGCAGTCTTTGCCTTATTCGCTTCCTCAGCCACCGCCAGAGCATCACTGAGTGCCTGATTCTTTGCAAGGGCATCTCTCATCTCCTGATCGATATCCGTAAAACCTACACCGATGGTATGAACGATATGATCGTCCCTGTCCTGGGGATGACGTACTCCGGCCATACGAAGCATTTCATAGGATTCCTTGCCATCCCTGATGATCATATATCTGTAAGCAATGATCAGCTCCCGGTCAAGTCTGCGTCTGATATTATCGACATCTATAAACTCCTTAAAGCCTGCGCGATAGTCCTCTGCAACATATTTATCAGCATAAGCCGTAAAGACCTTATGAAACGAGAAATGTTCTCCCACAAGAAGGGAATCTTCAAATGGATGATCTGTCCTGTAGCAGGTTCCCTCATCCGTATCAAGAACAACATAATAAACGCATCTGTAATCCGATGCCATGGCAGTGATCATCTGTGACTGCTCATTTGTCTGTCTTTCCTGTTCAAAAAGCTGCTGCTGCAGTTCGATACGCCTCTCCAGCTCCTGCTGTTTTACCCGGGCCTCTGTTTCGGCAGCCTTTATCTCTGCTATCTCGGTATCATCGGAAATGAAAACATAGTAAATACCACCGTATTCCTCAGTCTCTGTATAATGACCGTAATCGGTGACATGTCTGATCTCACCATCCTTACGGATGATCCTGTACTCAACATAATCAATCTTGTCATCACCGGACGATATCTGATCATTTATGGATTTCGAAACCAGCTCATAATCATCAGGATGCATCATTCCCTTAAATGTATATCCTGTAAGCTCTTTAAATTCATCCAGATCGGCACAGCCGTATATTTCCAGTATTGCATTATTCACATAAAGAAGCTCACCAGGTTCAGCAGCTTTATAAATAAAGAAGCCGCCTGGCATATGAGCTCCCAGTTCTTCTACTATATGCATTGTCTCTTCATTCAGAAGAAAATGTTTCCCGAACAACTACCATACCTCCTCGGGTCTATTTGAAAATATCACAGTGTTTTTTTATTTGCAGAGCTCAGCCAGTTCATCTCTTTTTGAGATTATCACGCCCAGTTTATCGCTGTAATCCATCTCGGTTCTTACTCTCAGAAGCTCCGTGATCTCATATATAGGATCATATATGGGAGTAAGGGACAGATTCCCAAGAACTCCTTTAAGTCCGTGGGCAGCCTCGAAGGCCTCGTCCAGGTCATTATTTCCTATAGCCTCCTTCAGCCTGTCATAGGTCTTATCCCCTAAAGACTTCTCAACCAGCTTCAGATAAAATCCTTCGTTATTCATACATCTGCCAAGACCGGTATCAACATCCGCTCCGAAGTCTCTTAATTTCTCAATCGTTAACATGTACTACCTCCTAAATACTACCTAAATACTACCTATATTCTTTCTCTATTCTTTCTCTATTCTTTCTCTATTCTTTCTCAACTCTTCCTCTTCACTCTTCTTTTTCTTTTCTTTCTCCGTAAGCAGGAATTCGGCAAACTCTGCAGGAGGTACCGGTCTGGAGAAATAGTATCCCTGAATGACATCACATCCGATATCCTTAAGGGTGATCAGCTGTTTCTCATCCTCAACACCCTCGGCCACAACAGGCACATTCAGGAATTTGGCTATATCCATAACAAGTCCCACAAGCTTGAGACTCTTTTCATCCTTCAACATATTTCTGATAAACTTCATATCCATTTTCAGAACATCTATAGGGATGGTGGTTATCATATTCAGGGATGAATAGCCCGAACCGAAATCATCCATCTCTATCTTGAAGCCCTTTTCTCTGAGGCTTTCAACTACCTCAATAAGGCTGTTTCCGTTTTCCGAATAGGCCGACTCTGTTATCTCCAGAAGCAGGTCATCCGGGGTGAGTCCATTTTCCTCAAGAATACTCAGAAGATTACTTTCAAGCTCCGGGTCGTAAATATCGATTCGCGATACATTTACCGACACCGGAATCTCATAATCATACTCTTCCTTCCAGGCCTTTATCTGACGCGCCGCTTCACTCCAGACATAATTATCCACCTTCTGGATAAGACCATTACTCTCGAAAAGCGGGATAAAATCTCCCGGACTTATCATCCCAAGCTCGGGATGATTCCATCTGATAAGCGCCTCTGCACTTGTAAGCCGGGGCTCAACCCCCTGAATGGCATACTTCGGCTGGAAGTAAACAACAAAATCCTTATTCTCGATACCGGCATTTATATCATTGATAAGTCTCTCATGATACAGTTCCCTGTCACTGAGTTCTTTACTGTAGTAGGCCACTCTTCTGGTATAGTCACCTCTTATCCTGTCGCAGGCTATCTTCGCGTGATCGAAACAAACCTCCGGCGAAGCATGCTTGTCCACATTCTGATATATTCCGATCCTGAATCTTATATTCGGCATTTTGGATATCTGAGCAAGCTCTTCATGAAGTCCATCAAAGGCTCCCGTATAATCATCCCTATGATTAACATAGAAGAAAAATGTATCCGCTTCGGTTCTGCAGCCTATACATTCCTGACTCTCAAAAAGATCCATCATCGTAAGGCCGGTTCTTCGAAGCACCGCATCTCCGACTTCCCTTCCGTACATCTCATTTATCATATGAAAATGCTCGATATTCAGAACTATGGCATCTGATGCGTGATCCTCAAAAAAGTTTTCTATCTTTCTTATATATTCAAAGAAGAACTCCCGGGTATAAAGGCCCGTCAGATCATCCTTCTCGGCAGATCTGATGATACTTTTATTCTCATAGAGTTCTATAATCCTTTCACACCTCGCAAGAATAACCTCAGGCATATCATAAGGCTTGGTAATAAAATCAGATGCACCAAGCTTGATACTTCTTACTTCAGCTGACTCCTCTGAGGTCATTACTATAACGGGTATATTATTTAAATCATCGTTTGAATTCATAAGCTGAAGCAGCTCAAATCCATCCATTTCAGGCATAAGAAGATCAAGCAGAACAAGAGAAACATGTAATCTGCATTCTAAAAGCATTTCGTATGCCTGCCTTCCGTTTTCAGCAAAAGAAACCTCGTAATCATTTTCAAGAATATTTCCGAGGATTTCCCTGTTTACCATCTCATCATCAACAACAAGAACCCTTCTTCTGAGTCCCATCGTTTTCCTGAAATCTTCCATTTGCATGAACCTCCCCAATTAGTTCAAAACTAATAATAATTTTACCACAGCTGTATATCTCATACAAGATTTATAAATCAAGGAATCACAAGTCAAAAACACTTTAAAAATCTTAAATTTCTTACCAATAGAAGGTGGACAAAGATACAAATAAGTGTTAAAATAAGAGTATGAAAAATTCCAACAACTACAGGAGGGTGTACCAATGGGAAAGGCAAAAAAAGTCGTTGTAGTTGCTGCCGTTGCTGCTGCTGTAGCAGGTGTAGCAAGCGTACTTAAGAAGGGTAAATGCAGTAAGTGCAGTGATTCAGATATCGATCTGAATGATGATACAATTTACGATGAGGATTCGGAAGACTTCAACGAAGCAGTTGAGAAGGCTGCTGAGGATGTCAAGGATGTAGCTGAGAAGGCTGCTGACGAAGCTAAGGAAGTAGCTGAAGAGGTTACTGATAAGGCTGAGGCTGCTGCAGATGAGGCTAAGGACGCTAAATAACTTTACGACTTACTAAACGGAAAAAAAAGGATGAGAACTAAGTTCTCATCCTTTTTTGATTTCTTACTCTGCGAAAAGTGGTGTTGAATAATATCTGTCACCGCTGTCCGGAAGAAGTGCAACTATTACCTTACCCTTGTTTTCCGGTTTCTTAGCAAGCTGGATTGCACCGAAAAGTGCAGCACCTGATGATATACCAACTGATATTCCTTCCTTCTTTGCAAGAAGCTTTGCAGTAGCAAATGCATCGTCATTTGATGCCTTGAATATTTCATCATATACACCTGTATTAAGTACATCCGGAACGAAGCCTGCACCGATACCCTGTATCTTATGTGCTCCGGCCTTTCCTTCTGAAAGAACAGGTGAATCTTCAGGCTCAAGAGCAACTACCTTTACATCACTGTTCTGTGACTTAAGATATTCACCTACACCGGTTACTGTTCCACCGGTTCCTACTCCGGCAATAAATATATCTACTTTTCCGTCTGTATCATTCCAGATCTCAGGACCTGTTGTTGCTCTGTGTATAGCAGGGTTTGCAGGATTAACAAACTGACCCGGGATGAAACCGCCTTCGATCTCCTCTGCCAGCTCATTTGCCTTTGCGATAGCACCCTTCATTCCTTTAGCGCCCTCTGTAAGAACGATCTCAGCACCATAAGCCTTCAGTATATTTCTTCTCTCAACGCTCATGGTTTCAGGCATTGTAAGGATGATCCTGTATCCCTTGGATGCAGCGATAGCTGCAAGTCCGATACCTGTATTACCACTAGTCGGTTCAATGATAACAGAGCCTTCCTTCAAAAATCCCTTTGCTTCTGCATCCTCGATCATAGCCTTTGCGATACGATCCTTAACGCTGCCGGCCGGATTCAGATACTCCAGCTTTACGAGGACAGTTGCCTCGAGTCCCAGCTCCTTCTCTATATTTACTACCTCAACGAGAGGTGTATTTCCTATGAGTTCTGTGGTTCCCTTATATATTTTACTCATGATATTTATCTCCTTTTATTATTTTTTGCCATAGTCTGACTAACTCTCTAATTAGTTAGTTTAGTTATTTCCGGGAGGACTGTCAACGTCCTTATTATTCCATCTGGTATTCAGTCAGCATTTAGATAGAAGCAAGTGCCTGATCCAGATCCTCGATGATATCATCCACATGCTCAGTACCGATGGAAAGTCTGATAGTACTCTGCTTGATTCCATTTGCAAGAAGTTCTTCATCTGAAAGCTGTGAATGCGTTGTTGATGCAGGATGGATAACAAGACTCTTTACATCAGCTACATTTGCAAGGATTGAGAAGATCTTAAGATTATCTATAACCTTCCATGCCTCTTCCTTTCCGCCCTTTACCTCGAAGGTGAAGATAGATCCACCGCCGTTAGGGAAGTATTTTTCATAAAGAGCATGATTCGGATGATCTGCAAGAAGCGGATGATTTACCTTTGCTACCTTCGGATGCTTTGCAAGGAACTCTACTACCTTCTTTGCATTCTCAGCATGTCTCTCAAGTCTGAGTGAAAGTGTCTCAACACCCTGAAGAAGAAGGAATGCGTTAAATGGTGATATAGAAGCACCTGTATCACGGAGCAGGATTGCTCTGATGTAAGTAACGAATGCAGCAGGACCGACTGCATCATAGAAAGATATTCCGTGGTAGCTAGGGTTAGGGGCTGCGATACCCGGATACTTTCCTGATGCTGACCAGTCAAATTTACCTGCTTCTACTATGACACCACCAAGAGTTGTTCCATGACCACCAAGGAACTTTGTGGCTGAGTGGATAACGATATCTGCTCCGTACTCGATAGGTCTGATCAGATATGGTGTGCCAAATGTGTTATCTATAACAAGTGGAAGTCCTGCCTCGTGTGCGATCTTTGCGATAGCTTCGATATCAGGAATATCACTGTTAGGATTACCAAGTGTCTCAAGGAATATTGCTCTTGTATCTTCCTTGATAGCTGCCTTTACTTCGTCCAGATTATTTGTATCTACAAATGTAGCTGTAACTCCGTACTGTGGAAGTGTGTGCTCAAGGAGATTATATGTTCCACCGTAGATAGTCTTCTGTGCTACGATATGTCCGCCGTTGGCTGCAAGAGCCTCTATAACATAAGTTATAGCTGCTGCTCCTGATGCAACTGCAAGTGCTGCTGTTCCGCCTTCGAGAGCTGCCACTCTCTCCTCAAGAACTCCTTGGGTTGAGTTTGTAAGTCTTCCATAGATATTTCCTGCATCTGCAAGACCAAATCTGTCTGCTGCATGCTTGGCATTGTGGAATGTATAAGCAACTGTCTGATAAATAGGCACTGCCCTTGAATCTGTAGTAGGATCTGACTTCTCCTGTCCAACATGTAACTGTTTTGTTTCAAATCTGTAATCGCTCATTTTAAATACCTCTTTTCTATATTATTTTTGATTGTCATTTGATAGTTTGTTATCTCTCTCTCAAATTCATGGGTTGATAATATCACCATTTACCTATCTAATCAATAGGTTTAAAACTATATGTAGCTATAGGCTCAGCCTATAACACAAAAAAAGAGTTGTTTTACCTACTAATTTGTAGGATAATAACCTAAGTTAAGTGAGCACATGACTTGTCATTCTGAGCGAAGCGAATCAGCTCACGATTCGAAGAATCGGGGGTCTGTCCGAAAGACAGAAGCATTCTGCGTAGCAGAATCAAATCCATACGAAGTATGGATTATATATCACGAAGTGATATAGCTCAAGAATCTTAATGTAAGGAGGGAACCGAAATGATTTCAACAAAAGGACGTTATGCCATAAGGGTCATGATCGACCTGGCTGAAAATAAGGATAAGGGACTCATCCCTCTGAAAGACATTTCCGAAAGACAGGATATATCAAAGAAGTATCTTGAAATAATAGTAAAAAGTCTGGTCACTGCCAATATGGTAGACAGCACCAGCGGAAAAGGCGGAGGCTACAGGCTTAACCGTGATCCTGAGAATTACACCATCGGCGAGATCATTGAAACTGCCGAAGGACCTCTCGCTCCCGTAGCCTGCCTTGCAGATAAATCCTACAAATGTAAAAGGAAGGGCAAATGTAAAACCCTTCCCATGTGGCAGGAATATAATGATCTTATCCATGACTTCTTCTATTCAAAGAAGCTGTCTGACCTGCTATGATTTCATATAATCCATCAGACCTGTTATGATTTGAATTGATTCAGAATTTTATAATAGAATATCGCAAGGTTTGTTCTGTCTCTCAGCCCCAGCTTGCTGAGTACGGTACTTATGTAGTTTCTCACGGTACCTTCTGACAGGAACAGAGCTTCTGCTATCTCTTTATTTGTTAATCCTTTTGCGACATTCTCCACTATCTCTATCTCCTGCTGAGTAAGACCGTAACTGCTGAGACTGCCTGTAATATCAGGAACATCCTCCGCACGTTCTGATCTTCCGGAGGATGCAAGTATCTCCGGAAGCTTTTCGGTTATCTCATTTCCGAAGACTGACTGACCTCCATAAACCGCTTTAAGAGAAGGCACTATGGAGTCAAAATCCTGTTTTATGATATACCCCTTCGCACCAATTGAGAGAGCCTTTGCTATGTATTCGTTATCATTAAATGTTGTGAGATACAGTATCTTTGCCGTCGGGTGTTCTTTGATGATTCTTTCTCCGGCCTCCAGTCCGGTCATACCGTTCATTCTTATATCCATAAGAAGAACATCCGGATCGTATCTTCCGTAAAGCTCTATCGCCTCTTCTCCGGAGCCTCCGGTATCAAGAACCTCTATATCCTTATCCGATTCAACTATAGTTTTAAGTGATACTGCTACCAGCTTATCATCATCTACTATCAATACTCTCATATTATTATTCTAATCCTTCACTCATGTCCCATCATTCCTTCGGAATCGTGACAAATACTCTCCATCCATCATCATTTGTTATATTCAAAGTACCATTTACCATCTCAACACGACTTCGTATATTCTCGAGGCCGATACCTGCCGTTTTGCCGTTTAATTCGGAGGCAGCCGAATGCTTATTCCCGGCGACTCCATTTCCGGTATCATAATCATGTACGATCAGCTGATACATAGACGGATGCTGATTGAGATGGATATCCACGCAGGTATTATCACTGTGCTTTATAATATTTGAGATACATTCCTTGGTAATTCCGATGACTGCATATTTAACCTGACGAGGCATGTCATCTTCAATGTCTATTTCAACATTCACATTATACTCTTCCCTCAGAGGTTCTGTCATCTGGTTAATGCTACTTTCCACATCTATCGACTCATCATGTAGATCATGAACACTGGAACGTATGTTGTTCATTGCCGTATCAAGAGTCTCCCTGACTCCCTCAAGCTCGGAGTGAACAGGTTCTTCCTTATGAATGGCCAGAAGGGCTCCCATCTGGAGAAGTGCACGGGAAAGCATATGTCCCACATTGTCATGTATTTCTCTGGCTATTCTGTTTCGCTCAGAAAGCTGGGCATTATAAACCTCAGTATCCTTCGCCTGAAGCAGCTCATTATTCTGCCTCCTGAGTCTGTCACTCTGCTCCTTTGAATTATCTCTCAGTTCCTTATACTGCCTTTTACTTATATCACCTTTTTCAGTCCTTACGCTCAGGATACATGAAAGAATAACAAGTGCAGCTATGAACAGCACATGACGAACAGCGAAGTCATCTCCGAGTATTGCATCACGTAAAAGATTTATTATGGAACATATCGAGATCACAGCCGCCGGATAGTTTCTGCTTTTTACAATATCATAAAAAACTATGGGCAGAAGAACCGCAAATTTTGATATACATAGTGAGAGAATAACTATCGCCAGCTGGATAAAGAAAGCCACCCATTCCATATAACCCGCCGGCTGCATTTTGTAATCGGGTCTGTCTCTCCTCAGAAGATAAAACTCAGCAGCTGCTATGGTCAGTGACAGATATATCATCAAAAGCAAATCCGTATCACTCATGAATTCTGCCATTACCAGAACCGATAAAACGATTATTATAAATTTATCCAAAAGTTTATTCATACCATATTCCACATTGCATCATTTATTTATACCGGGCAAGACATCGCCCACATGGATCATACCCCTTTTCCTTCAGCTCATTCAGGGTACCTGTGTATTCCCATTTATTTTTCTCAGCCATATCATTTACACTGTTACATGACGGCAGATGTATCTTTCGGGAATTTGTATTTACCACAAAGTCCGTAACCGTATTTTCAAATCCTTCGGAATTCGGATCAACTACCGTTCCCGGAGTTTGTGTACTATTCTGAGTATCCGCCTCTGATGTTTTCCCGCCACTCTCTGAAGACTCATCCTTCGGTGTTTCATCTTTGTCGCTTTCTGCGTCCTCCGCCAGTCTGCTGTCACCCGTCGCATAGTCGATCACAATATGAGGCTGAATATTATAACAGAAAATATTATAGCATATTCCTTTGCCTTCATCCTCAACGGACCAGCCCTCCATTTTAACGCCGGTGGCAACCAGATTATCACCCTCAAAAACAGGAGTAACTCTGTACAGAACATGGTTCCCGGTATCCCTTACATAGTTCAGAACCTCCAGCTCAAATATCTGCATGGTCTCCTGATTCAGGTATCTCGTTCCCGTGATGAGATTTTTCGTATTGGCATTTTCTCCTGCAAGACTGTATGCGATAAGATGCGATCTGTTGTAGAGATAATTGTCTTCAATCACCTCACTGTATTTTACTGTGTGCCATCCCGTGGGACGAACGTCTCCTATCTCACCGCGTTTTTCCGTAGGCATAAGCTCCGGACAAATGTTTGCAAATGCAACTCCGCACCTTCCCAGTCTGTCCAGCTCGCTGTATTTTTCAAAGGCCTCAGTACTTTTCTTTTCCTCATCCGTAAACTCAGGCTTATTATCATTTAACTCTATATATGCCTTTCCCGAATATGGCGGGATATCCGTCGTAACTGATGATTTCTCAGTCTTTGATTCCGTGGTTGCTTCCGTCGTTGTTTCGGTGGTCTCTTCTGTTGTCGCTTCCGTAGTCTTTTCCGAAAGATTCTGAGAAGACTGCTCCTCATCCACGGCAACCGATCTGTCAGGTGTTTTCTCAGAAGACTTATCTCCATCTAAAGAAAATGTGCAGCCAAATAATACATTTATCATAGCCACACATATTACTATCATCAAGTATTTCTTCAGTTTTTCCAAAAGCTGTTTTTTATCCATATCACTATGTCAGTTTATCCAGCAGATCCCCGAAGGAAAAGCTGAGATGTTCAGGCTCAGAATCCTCATGAGCCGTCTTATAATATTTGTTCAGTACCAGTTTTTCTTCCCTTTGCATCTTCGCATATAAAAGTGCTGTATTATAGGCATCAACCATTCCGTTATGAGCATGTCCGTCAGTGCAGATATCTGCAGCCACAAGTGCTTCCTCAAGTGAGTAGCGTTTTTTCATATTCATCTTTTCGCTGAACTGCGGCTGACAATCAACCCAATTTTCAAGTATATGATTAAAGCGGTCACTTATTTCTATCCCCTTAGAAGTAAGTTCGTGATGAAATTGATTCCTGTCCGCAAAGCTCCAGGAAATTGCAGTCACCTCTCCATCCGGAAGCCAGCCGAGAAAATCCTCCACAGCCTCAGCAACCATAGGGGCATCTTTAAGATCCTCCGGCTTGATTCCCGTAAGCTTTGAGATAAAATCATCCAGAACTCCGTAATCCGGCTTTACGAACGTACTGTACTTATCGATAATATCCAGTTTATCGTCCATAAGCGCCGCTCCTATCTGGATTATCTCATGATTATGTCCATATCCCGGTTTATTATATTTTGGAACCTTACACATTTCCAGGTCTACAACTACATAGTATGCCATGCGCTACTCTCCCGATCAATCTATATAACCAGATTACTATATATTAATATCATATGACATTAACGTCAAAAGTCAACATGATTTCCCGCTCGCAGGAAAAGCACGTTGACCTTATGACACTTTTTTACTTATTCCACATTATTCTGATTTTTCACCATACAGTCTGGTAAATGCAAGTGCTATGGCAAGACAGGTTATACCCATCAGTATCTGTACCCCAAAGCATCCTATGATATCTGAGAGTCCTGCGTTATCATACCATATCTTTTTTGAAGCAGTTGAATACCAGTAGTTCGGTGTGAACCTTCCTATCTTCGCCACACCTTCACCCAGTATATCAAGGCCGACAAATGTACCACCCAGGAATGCAAATGTAAGGCCTATGATGACTGTGACAAATGAAACCGTATTCGTTGCTTCCTTTCCCGTTCCGATTATAGGAAGTGTAGCTATCATTGTCATCAGCATGGTAATGGTAAACGTATACACAACAACGTTGAGCACTGCATACCACCAGGGTTTTGTAAATAAATAACTCACATCCGATGCAGTTGCCATACCTATAAGAAGTGTGATCACAACTAGTGCAAGGGTTGCCGAAGCAAGTATGATCGCTATATTCCTCGTTGTCATTTTTGTTGCAGATACCGCAGTACGGTTTTTCTTTTCTTTCTCATTGAAGCTCATTATTACCGGGAGGATACCTGAGAACAGTATCGATACTATACCATAAGGAAGAAAGATAAATGCAACATATGACGACTCTGCTTCCGGAGTATCCTTCTGCTGAATGCTTACAAAGTCATCCTTCAGAGACTCCTCTGCTTTTTCCGCAGCCTCATCAAGGCTGTAGTCAATACTCATATAGTTTTTGATGCTGTTCAGATATTCATCTATCTGCATATTTACAAACATACCACGAGGCACTGCATCGTCATAGGTTGATTTAACAGTTATGCTTCCGTCCTCCAGAAACTTTTCACCAAAGCCCTCCGGTATCTCAATATATGATGATATAGCCATGTTATAGAGCAGAATACGTATCTGTTCATCAGTGTAATCACCCTTGTGAATGTTATGCACCTTGTCCAGGTGATCATAGAGCTTTTTTGATACTTCCGAATTATCATTATCCACAACTACGATACTATACTTTTTCTGAACCACCTTCTGATTTCCCGATGAAGTGGTATTTGAAAGCACCATCAGCATAAATACCACAATCACAGTATACATGATAATTCCGGTTTTATATTTTTTTGCAACCTTAAAAAATGTTTTATAAACTTGCATACTGCTTCCTCCTTGACATGGTAAGACCGATAGCCGTAAATATCACGGTAAGTATCATCACATAGAAAATGGAGTAATAATATTTCTTTCCTACGCCGAACAGATTCAGTGATATAAATGCATCGGAAATGACTGCCGACGGATTTATACGATTTATTATAGGACAGTTTTCTTCAATGATTGCTTTCATGTCTCCGTACATAAGTCCTGACAGAAATCCACCACCGAGAATGATGGTCATAAGTATATTTTCCTTGATAGTTCTGCTGAATTTTCCTATATGTCCTACAAGGAATCCCAGCGAACAGCCAAGCAGCGTACTGAGTATTGATGTAAGATATACCAGCCCCATATCGCCTCCGAAATTTATTCCCAGCACCTTTGTATAATATAAAAGTGCGATGACGATAATTATCTCCTGAACGAATACAGCAGCCAGCTGAAGTATCAGTTCATACTTAATCTTATTTACAGGGGAGGCATCTATACGGATACCCCTCGTTGACTGGTTGGCTTGTCCGTCTATGACTATTGCCAGTGTTGACATAGAACCCATAATGCTGATCATAGCTATCAGATTATAGAAATACTGTACGAAAGGATCCTTATTTTCACCGGCAAGAGGTATGGACTTCGTATACTCAGTCGATTCGGTTATTTCCTCCATAAGCTTCTGCAGTTCTGCCGGATCACTGTTTCCTTTCTCTGTCTGTTTTTCCATGGCGGCAGTTAAGATGTCCACCTTCTGTTTGTAGGTGTTGATCACATTTGTAAGGATACTGGAGCTGACACTGTTCTCGGCTATCTTAAGTGATATTTTCCCGTCTCCGGAGACAAATATTATTCCGTCGATATCCTCATCCTTCAGAAGCTCCTCAGCCTTTTCAGTAGCAGTCTGTGTATCAGTTGCTTCCACATCTTTGATCTCCACCATGTTCGTTCCGTCATCATACTGCAGACCTTCCAGCACAGCTGTAAAATTCTTATAGTTTTCATTTTCAGACGGATTGTCACATATTACTGTAACAGGGATAACCTCCGACTTGTCCTGATCATAGATCTTTCCGAATGCAAAGAAAAACAGACTTCCGAGAGCGATGGGAAACAGCAGTGTCCAGAACAGATATCTTTTTGTTCTTACCGCACTTTTAAGTTGTGAAACGAATAACAGTTTAAACATTTGTTTTACTCCTTATCCCTAAGCTCCTTACCGGTTATCTCAAGAAATACGTCATTGAGTGTCGGCAGTTCAGAATAAATACGGTCATAATCCAGATTGTTATCTGAGAAATACTCTATAACATGAGTAATATTATGCTTGCCTCCCGAACACTTTATGGTCAGCTTATCATTTGCATATTTCACATCATAAACATGACTGAGCTTCTTTATTTCTTCCACATGAGTATTATCAAGACGTCTTACGTCGACGATAACATTTTCCGTATTTTTGATACGGCTCTTCAGCTCCTCGCTGGTGCCGGATGCTATCTCCTTACCCTTATCCATGATAAGGATGTTCGAACATATCTGCTCAACCTCTTCCATATAATGGGATGTATAAATAATGGTTGCGCCCTTCTCATTCAGCTCTGTGATTCCCTCCAGTATCCTGTTCCTCGACTGAGGATCAACTGCTACCGTGGGTTCATCCAGAATAATAAGGTCAGGCTTATGAGCTATACCGCAGGCAATATTCAGTCTTCTCAGAAGGCCTCCCGAAAGCTTTCTAGGATAAAACTTTTTAAAGTCCGAAAGATCCACAAAATCTATCGCTTCTTCAACATACTGCTTCCTTTTATTACTGTCCTTTATATAAAGTCCGCAGAAATAATTGATATTTTCATAAACCGTAAGCTCATCAAAAACAGCAACATTCTGGGACACAACTCCGATACGTTTTTTTATGTTCTTTTTCTCCGGTCCCATTTTTTCACCGAAGACCTCAATTTCCCCCTTATCATAGGAAAGAAGCGAGAGCAGACAGTTTATGGTTGTGGTCTTTCCCGATCCGTTCGGTCCGAGAAGTCCGAATACCTCTCCTTCTTTTATTTCCAGACTGAAATTGTCCAGCGCTATAAGCTCCTTATATCTTTTTACAAGGCCCGAAATTTTTACAACCGTATCACTCATACATTTTTTCCTTTCTGTACTTATAATGACACATTATCTTTGTCATTCTGAGGGCTTTAGCCCGAAGAATCTTTTTTCTATATATAGACTACCAGACCTGCCGGTTTCAAAGTAGTGTGGAATGTAATATTATGAAATGACATTTGTCACAAAAAAAGGACACCGGATATTTTTCGATGTCCCATTTCTTTCCTGTATCTGAGATTTATCTCTCATCTATTGTCACGTAAACACGCTCTTTCATGATACTCTTGTATGCCGGACGAATGATCTTATCAACGTTGATAAGCTCTTCGATACGGTGTGCTGACCAGCCGACTATTCTGGCTATGGCAAACAGAGGTGTGTAAAGCTCAACCGGTATTCCCAGCATGCTGTATACAAATCCGCTGTAAAAATCCACATTTGCGCTGACACCCTTGTATATCCTTCGCTTCTCGGCGATGATCTCAGGTGCAAGCTTCTCGATATTCGTATAGAGCTCGAATTCCTTTTCCTTATGCTTTTCAACGGCAAGTCTCTCTACGAACTGCTTAAATACTCTTGCTCTCGGATCGGAAATGGCATAGATGGCATGACCCATTCCATAGATAAGTCCGCGCTTATCAAATGCTTTCTTATCAACTATCTGTGACAGATAATCCTTAAGTGTATCTATATCATTATAATCCGGAACATGGGCTCTGATATCATCCATCATCTGCATAACCTTGATATTGGCACCACCATGCTTAGGTCCTTTGAGGGATGAAAGTGCAGCCGCAATAACGGAATAAGTATCCGAACCGGCACTGGAAACTACTCTTGTTGTAAAGGTTGAATTGTTACCGCCGCCATGCTCCATATGAAGAACAAGTGCCGCATCAAGTACCTGTGCTTCCAGCTCGGTATAGTTTTTGTCCGGTCGAAGCATTCTGAGGAAATTCTCAGCCGTACTGAGATTCGGATCCGGACGATGTATATACATACTGTCATCCTTCTCATAATGATTGTACGCACAGTAGCCATATACTGCCAGCATCGGAAACTCACTGATAAGCGCCATACACTGGCGAAGTACATTCGGTATAGACAGGTCTGAAACCTCAAAGTCATCATAGGATGCAAGAGTAAGTACAGACTTTGTCATGGAGTTCATTATATCCCGGCTGGGGGC
Organism: uncultured Lachnospiraceae bacterium; assembly: GCA_902781895.1. Classification (GTDB taxonomy): domain Bacteria; phylum Bacillota; class Clostridia; order Lachnospirales; family Lachnospiraceae; genus Eubacterium_Q. Next base: position 9,453 of record CACZLA010000014.1, on the reverse strand, counting down.
TTTCATTATTACATCCCTGGTAAAATTCGTAGGAAGGCGGTTCAGTTTTCCCAGAACGGTTCTGAAATCCGCAAGCTGTGTCTTATCCGGAAGCTCACCGAAAAGAAGCAGATATGCTATCTCTTCAAATCCAAATCTTTTGAAGCCGAAATCCTTTACCATTTCCATGACATTATAGCCACGATACCAGAGTTCGCCGTCACAGAAAACTTCCTTTCCATCAATGATCTTTGATGATAATACCTTGGAAATGTTTGTGACACCGGTAAGTACACCATGACCATCAAGGTCTCTGAGACCTCTTTTAACTCCAAACTGATCATACAATCTGTTATCAACTACATCAACAGAGCGACATTTCTCCTCACCCTTATCCATGTAATCAAGCATTTCCTGCACTGTCATATTACTAAAACCTCCATTAAAACACTTTTAATTATTACTGATTGTTCCAAATCAATCTTCTTTATTTACGTATTTATTATCCGTGATGATCCCACCGCCCAGACAGTATTCTCCGTCATAGATAACCAGCGACTGCCCCGGTGTTACCGCTCTGACAGGCTCGTCAAATAGCATCGTAGCGGTTCCGTCCTTCCTGATGGTTATGGTTCCCGGTGTATCAACAGCACGATATCTGACCTTCGCTGTTACTCTGAGGACCAGATCATTATCCGGTTCCGGCAGACTTATAAGATTAAAATCATATGCCTCAACTTCCCTTCGGAAGAGATCATCATTTGAACCGAGCACAACCTCGTTTGTTTTAGGAATTATGTCAACCACATACAGCGGTGCCTCTGCGGATATTCCAAGTCCCTTTCGCTGCCCTATAGTATAATGATAATATCCCTTATGTACTCCCAGAATGTGACCGTTTTTATCAATAAACTTTCCGTAGGTGCTTTCCCCCTCCGCCGATTTATTTGCAGGGTCATTACTATCTTTCGCCTCTTCCAGTGCCGCTTTAACCTGCGGCGCAGCGTCTCTTTCTATAAATCCGGCATAATCTCCATCCGGCACAAAGCAGATATCCTGACTGTCATGCTTTCTGGCAACTATCAGATTCTGCGCCTCTGCCAGATCTCTGACATCCTCCTTCTCATATTCACCAAGAGGAAATACAAGCCGTGCCAGCTGCTCCTGACTCAGAAAGTATAACACATATGTCTGATCCTTCTTTCTGTCCTTTGCCCTCCTGAGCCTGTAACGTCCTGTCTGCTCATCCTTCTCTACCGTAGCATAATGTCCCGTGACCACACATTCGCAGCCCTGTTCATCCGCCATCTCGAAAAGCCTGCCGAATTTCATATATTTATTACAGTCTATACAGGGATTCGGGGTCTCCCCCTTCAGATAGGTTTCTATGAATTTATCTATTATCTTTTCTTTAAAGCCATCCAGGAAATTAACAACGTTAAATGGAATACCAAGATACGACGCTACCACCCGCGCATCCTCAATATCATCCTGAGTACAGCAGCTGTGAGTGCCTTTTATGCTTCCCTCATCATTTTCATGAAGCATCATGGTTACTCCGATGGGGGAATAACCCTTTTCCTTCATGAGATAAGCCGCAACGGAGCTGTCAACTCCTCCACTCATAGCCACCAGTGCTTTCTTCTCACTTTCAGCCATTAATACTTCTCTACTTTTCTTTCTTCTTCGTTATTGTATCAATCTTGTATCTGCTCACTTAATATATTTCAATCGATTTATTTCAGTTGATCTTTCGCAGAACTCCTATACACTTCTTCAGTCTCACATCAAACTGCTCATAAAAATCAGCCTCTGTATCATAGGGTGTCATAAAGAGGATAGACAGAGCACTCTTCATAACCTCTTTTACCGAATAATCACAGATCTGCTCCAGCTCTTTCATCTTGCTCTCGCGGTAACCGAGCTTTAATTCATCATAATCCTCATCTTCTCCGATAATTCCGGCATAGACCTCCAGCTCCTCTTCATCCATGTCACGGATGCGGGCTATCTCATAGCCTGACATTTCGCGGATGGTTTTCACCTTCTTCTGTTCAAACTTAATGAAGCGATGCCATTTATTTATGAACTCAGTATTTTTCTCCATATTCTCTATACCAAGCCACTCATCTATCACCACGGGAGTTTTGTTCTCACATGGACATTCCTTAGTCTGAATGAAATATTTGAATCCATTTTCCTGATAGATCCGTCCCAGCGGAAACAGTCTGCATATCCCCGGCCTGTGTGCATGAACGGAGCATCTGCCATTATCGAGAAATTTACAGCCCTCGTCCATCTTGAGATGAGGAAGTACTATTTCATCTATCACGGATAGCTCGATGATAAATGCCACCATAAGCTCATCAAAGGTTTTGCCTGAAGCCTTTGTCAACTCATAAATATCATAAGGAGTCAGCACGATGGAATGCCCCATATCAGATCTGCAGCAATGACTGCAGCCTGCGCATCCATTTGTGCCTATAAGCACCTCATCTTTTCCGGTATATAATTTTCCGTCGGAAATATCATTTATATCTTCATATCGATTCATAATATTTTCATTTTAATTTAATATTCTGTTTAAAGCAACTTCATTTGTATTTTTTATAGAATTATGTTAATCTCTTAGTACAAAAAAATAACATTAGATTAATGTATAACCAAATGATTTATTAATAAGTAAATAATCAAATGAAAAAGAATCATAAAATAAACGAAAGGAAAAATCATGATATGAAGCGAATTGCAAAATATCTTGTCACTCTGCTACTCCTTTCAGCAGCTGTAACACTGGGAATATCCTTTGATTCAAATGCTGCAGGATGGCACAATGACGGAAATGGATGGCAATACATCGACGTCGATGGAAACCCATCAAAAAACAGGTGGTTATATGATGACTGCTGGTTCTATCTTGATGAAAACGGATACATGACGAAGGGACTCAAGACTATCACAAACTCCCGCGGTACAACCGACACCTTCTACTTCAACCCTTCCAAGAAAGGTTCCTATAAAGAAGGACGTATGATGACGGGATGGCAGTATGTCGGTGGTTCTTATATGTACTTCAACTCTAACGGAGAGCATGTTGCCAACAACAAGCACGAAGCAGGAAGTATAAAAGGTATTGACGTTTCACAGTATCAGGGAAACATGGACTGGGGAAAGGTTAAAAACCAGGGTATATCATTTACCTTTGTCAGAATAGGTCATGGAAAACACAATCTTGACCCATATTTCAAGCAGAACATGACAAATGCAAACGCTGTGGGAATAAGTACAGGAGTATATTTCTATAGTACAGCTCAGTCAGTTGCAGATGCCAAGTCAGATGCACAGTGGGTTATCCGCCAGCTTCAGGGATATATGGTCAGCTACCCTGTTGCCGTAGATATGGAAGACAAGAGTCAGACAGGTCTTGGCAAACAGACCATCACAAATATCGCAAAGGCATTCTGTGATGAAATAGCAAATGCAGGTTATACACCTATGATCTACTGTAATGAAAACTGGGCTAAGAACTATGTTGATCTGAGTCAGCTCGGCGGCGTTTACAGATGGATAGCAAGATACAATGGTACATACGGCGAAACCATTTCCAGAGATATCTGGCAGGCAGGAAGTACTACACTTCTTGAAGGAATAAATGTAAACTCAGTTGATATAGATTTCGGATACACTGATTTTACAACCATCGTTACACCAAGAACATCCTATGCAGAAGGCTACAACTTCTACAACGGCGAATGGAAGAAATCCGATAAGGGCTGGTGGTATGATAACGGCGACGGAACCTGCCCGAAGAACCAGTGGCTCAAGGATAACGGCAAGTGGTTCTACTTCAACGGCGAAGGCTACCTGCAGACAGGCTGGGTAAAGAGCGGCAACACATGGTACTACTTAACTGAATCCGGAGCTATCGAGAACACCTGGCGTCAGGAAGGCAAGGTATGGTACTACTTCAAGAGCGGCGGTGCTATGGCTACAGGCTGGGCACATGACGGAAGCAAATGGTATTACTTCCTCGGCGACGGCGTCATGATGGTAGGATGGCTGAACGACGGAGGCACCTGGTACTACTTAACCGGAAACGGAATGTGCGACTACGAATGGAAAGAAATAGATAAGAAGTGGTATTACTTCGGATCCGGCGGTCCGATGGCTACGGGCTGGAAAGAAATAAACAGCAAGTGGTATTACTTCAACGCTGACGGATCTATGGCTTCAAATACAACCATCGACGGTTATAAGCTCAACGCAGACGGCGTATGGGTACCATAAAATAATGATACAGCGGGGACGGTTCTTCTATGTAACGTAGAACCGTCCCCGCTGTATCATTTTCTAATATGACATAAGTGTCAAAAAAGTCTTTTAATACCTACATCCTTTTATTTCTTAGTGATGGAAAAGTCTGATTCCAGTAAAGCTCATAACGATTCCATATTTATTACATGTCTCAATAACATTATCATCTCTGATAGAACCACCCGGCTGTGCGATATAAAGAACACCACTTCTGTGAGCTCTCTCAACATTATCGCCAAATGGGAAGAATGCATCTGATCCGACAGAAACGCCTGTATTCTTCTTAAGCCACTCTTTTCTCTCTTCTCTTGTGAATACAGCAGGCTTCTCTGTGAAGTACTTCTGCCACTCGCCCTCACCTATAACATCCTCATAGTCATCGCTGATGTAAACATCGATTGTGTTATCTCTGTCTGCACGTCTGATATCAGCCTTGAATGGCAGATTCAGAACCTGTGGTGACTGACGGAGGAACCATTTATCAGCCTTATCTCCGGCAAGTCTTGTACAATGGATTCTTGACTGCTGTCCCGCACCGATACCGATAGCAGCACCGTTCTTTACATAGCAAACTGAATTTGACTGTGTATACTTAAGTGTGATCATTGCGATAGCAAGATCGATCTTTGCTGACTCAGGGAGCTCCTTAGCTTCAGTAACGATATTTGAGAAGAAGTTGTCATCGATAACAAGCTCATTTCTTCCCTGCTCAAATGTAACACCGTAAACATCCTTTGTCTCGGACGGTGCAGGTGTATAGTTCGGATCTATCTGGATAACGCAGTAGTTTCCGTTCTTCTTTGACTTAAGTATCTCAAGCGCCTCATCTGAATAACCGGGAGCAACCATACCGTCTGAAACCTCTCTCTTTACAAGCTTAGCTGTATCAGCATCACACTCATCTGAAAGTGAAATGAAATCTCCGAAGGAAGACATTCTGTCTGCGCCTCTAGCTCTTGCGTAAGCACATGCAAGTGGGCTGAGCTCGCCCATATCATCTACCCAGTATATCTTTTTCTCGATATCTGTAAGAGGAAGACCAACTGCAGCACCTGCAGGTGAAACGTGCTTAAATGATGTAGCAGCAGGAAGACCTGTTGCCTTCTTAAGCTCCTTAACCAGCTGATAACCATTGAAGGCATCCAGAAGATTTATATATCCCGGCTTACCGCAGAGTACTGTAAAAGGAAGATCACTTCCGTCCTTCATGAAAACTCTTGAAGGCTTCTGATTCGGGTTACATCCGTACTTTAATTCTAATTCGTTCATACTGTTCTCCTTAATTGTATTATAATACGCCTCGTCTTCGAATATGTATTACTCGAATTCCTCGGCTGGTTTATCAACAAATTCACAAACTTACTTATTCTTGTTAACAATTCTGGTCTCAACCTTACATGTCTCAACATCAATGAAACGTGTAAAAAGTGAAACCTTGTTATCCTCATTAAGTGCATTCCATACAGTATCTGTGAAAGCATCAAGATCATCAGTATCGATTTCAACAGGTGTTGGCTCACCCTCGTAGCTTGGAAGCGGATTTCCGTCTCCCATATATGTATGAATGAAATGTCCCTGACCGGCCTTCGGATTATCATAGCTGAATGTAAATCTCAGGCACTGATCCGGATCACCGTTGTTGGACTTAAGGATTGACATCTCATATGTATAACCGTCTTCAACATGAAGCACTCCGGAAATTCTAGGTGTATAGTTTGGAGCATCAGGCTCGAACTCACGATTTCGGAGAGACTCTTCAAATGTATCGCCCTGATCCATATTTTCATAAATAGTATCTGTCTGATCACCATTTGTTACGATGGTGTCTGTTCCTCTTACTCTTACAGGTGCATAGATGATAAGACTTGGGTCTTCCATCTTGGAAGGGTCAAAAGCTTCTGTTCTGATTCCGTCGCCCTCTGTTACAAAAACTCTGTTACGGCTGTTCTCTGAACGTCCCATGATGAAGTAAGCAATTGCTGCCTTCTTTCCATCAGGTGTAAGTCCGATAACAATTCCTCTTCCCGGATAACTTGTAGCTCCGATCTCTGCTGCCATGTTTACTGTCTGCATGTCGTTCCTCCTTTTCACATTAACTGGTCATTATAATACAAAAGCCGCCTGGGCTTTCTACCCAGACGGCCGGTTCTTTAGCTCACACTGTGCTCCCCGTGGTAAACTCCACTTTAATCCGTCAGTCACACAGCTACCTATAAATATACATTTCGCACTATTTAAAGTCAATCATAAAATAATGATATTTCTATCAAACAATAATAATGATATTTCTATCAATCGTAATAGAGAAAACGATTTTGATAAGGCATAAACGTAATAACATATCTACTGTCTTTTGCTTTTGTTTTCTCATACATTGATACCATCCAATCTGCAAAATTATAATATGCGTTATAATAAAGACCTGTGTTTTCGAGTTCAGACCAATTTTTTAATAGTGCAGTCGGTGCATCATTATTTTGAGTCAGATAATCATATTGCATAATTAATGCAGCATAATCTTCATACCCCTCCACGTAATAATAATATACATGTATTTTTTTATCTCTTAAGGCATGATTTGCTATTGCCTTTATTCCGCCTTCAATAATGCCTTCTTTTCCTGATTCCACCACCCCATCAAAACCTTTTTTTGCCTTTCCTTTAACTCCTTTTCCATTTACTGCAGCGTCAAATGCTATATCAGGCAAGTCTTCTTCGATACTATCAGCACCTTCACTGGCGGCTCCTGATGCAACCTCCTTTATAAACGGAACTAATCCACTGTTATTCTTGTCTTTAATTGAAACTGAAACAATTGTGTTTCCATCCTCCTGAGAAACATCCGGAGAATATCCCTTAGCTTTCAGATATTTGACAAGATCATCTTTTCCCAGAAAAGCCGCCTCACTTAAACAGGTCGGAGTGGTTGAATCCACTACGTTCATTTCTATATTATATTCAGCATATTCCGAAGAAGTGTAGCTTTTATTTGTTGAAACAGCTCTTATTTTAATTTTAGTTATATATTCTCCATTTTCTTTTGCGCATGTACTTCTGTGGATGTAGAACCTGTTACCTGAGGGAGTGTACGTTTTTTTATTTATAATTAGTTCATATTTATCTGCATGTTCGACTATATCCCATTCTATTCCGATAAATTCTCCGGTCCAGAACATCCTAACATTTGTAGGACTATTTAGTTTTTTCGTTGCCGCATAGGAATCAATATTAAATGATGTCAGAATCATCACTAAAGATATCAGTAACGCTAAAGCTTTTTTCATTTTCCCATTTACCCCTTTAACCATATATTTTTAAACACCTTCTATACTTTAACATAATACGAACCATAATTCCTATTATTTTCTGAAAATAGCATAAATAATATCCAGTCTTTTGAAATACGACGGCCACGCCAACAATCACCTTACAACACCCCCTCTCCCACTTGTGACATTACAGATATCATTGTATAATGACATAAGTGTCAAAGGACAAAAGTCAATCAGTATGGGGGTAACAAAATGGACATTTTCGAAACAGTTGAATGGATAAAATCAAGGATTTCTTTTGAACCGTTTTTCGGCATCGTCCTCGGTTCCGGACTTGGCGGGCTTTCAGAGGAAATAGAAGCTGTAGACAGAATATCATATTCCGAGATTCCGGGCTTTCCAAAGTCTACTGTAGAAGGACATAAGGGTGAATACATCTTCGGCTATATGGATGAGGTCCCGGTTATTCTGATGAATGGTCGTGTTCATTATTATGAGGGATATCCTATGCAGCAGGTTGTAATGCCTGTAAGAATTATGGCTCTTCTGGGTGCCAAAAATATATTCCTGACAAATGCAGCCGGTGGTCTTAACAGACTCTATCACCCCGGCACCCTCATGTGTATAAACGATCACATCTCATCATTTATTCCATCCCCACTCATAGGGAAAAATGACGACAGACTCAGCACGAGATTTCCCGATATGAGTTCTATTTATGATAATGAATTTATTTCATTAATGCATCAGTCTGCCGACGAACTGGGGATTCCACTTGAAGACGGCGTTTATCTTCAGGTTACGGGACCGGCATATGAATCCCCTGCAGAATCTCGCGGATATCTCGCATTCGGAGCAGATGCCGTCGGAATGAGTACAGCCTGCGAAGCTATAGTTCTTCGTGCAATGGGAGTACGACTGGCAGGTCTTAGCTGTATAACCGATATGGCTATAGATAATGAAGATTTACCGATTACTCACCAGGAGATACAGGATATCGCGAATTTATGCAGTAATCATCTGAAATCCATCGTGAAAAAAACCATTTCAAAAATATATAGTGAATATAAATCAAATGAATAAAAAAGCAAAACCATATGAAAACCAAGAGGCAAAACCATATAAAAACTAAGGAGGAAATGACATGCCATTTATTGATTCAAAGATTACCGTAAAGGTAAGTGACGAAAAGAAAGATATCATCAAAGCCAGACTCGGCGAGGCCGCTTCCATCATAGGAAAATCAGAAAGATTTGTAATGATCGGATTTGATGATGAGTACACACTATACTTTGCAGGAAACAAAATGGAAAAAGCAGCTTATGTTTCTGTAGATATTTTCGGCGGAGCAAACTCCCCTGCATCGGATGATATGACAGCTGCTATATGCAAGATTTACGAAGAGGAGCTGGGAATTCCTTCAAGTAATATTTATGTAGAATATCGTTCCACAACCGACTGGGGCTGGAACGGAAGAAACTTCTAACCGGGTATATAAAAAAAGAAAGTGAGGATTTTATTATGGCAAACCCTATAGTTACAATAACCATGGAAGACGGCGGAGTTATAACCGCTGAGCTCTATCCCGAGATTGCACCAAACACCGTTAACAACTTCATATCTCTTATAAAAAAGGGATTTTATGATGGAGTTATCTTCCACAGAGTCATTCCGGGATTTATGATCCAGGGCGGCGATCCTGACGGACGCGGAACAGGCGGTCCCGGCTACTCCATAAAAGGTGAATTTACATCAAACGGATTTAGTAACGACCTGAAGCATACAACAGGAGTTCTTTCCATGGCACGTTCCATGAATCCTGACAGCGCAGGTTCACAGTTCTTCATCATGCATGCAGACGCACCGCATCTCGACGGCCAGTATGCTG
>CACZLA010000013.1 GCA_902781895.1 uncultured Lachnospiraceae bacterium | reverse complement strand
TCAGCACCAAGTCCCCAGAACTTACAGCAAACTGTTCCCTCTGGAGTTGTAACAAGAGCATCACCTGAATCAAGTGAAAGATTTGTAACATCATCGAAGATTGAAAGAGTGAACTCTTCCTTCTCTGTATTGTTGAATGCAGCAACGATCTCTGAAGGAGTTGTATCCTTAGAACCAAGTCCGTAACGACCTCTTGTGATAGGTGTATCCTTGAACTCTGTTCCACGAACTGCAGCCATAACATCGAGAGCAAGTGGCTCAGCGATTGATCCAGGCTCCTTTGTTCTGTCAAGAACGATGAGCTGCTTAGCTGTCTTAGGAATAGCAGCGATAAATTTATCATTAACGAATGGTCTGTAAAGACGAACCTTTACAACACCGACCTTCTCGCCCTTAGCTATGAGGTAATCGATTGTCTCCTCGATAGTATCACATACAGAACCCATAGCAACGATAACCTTCTCTGCATCAGGTGCTCCGTAGTAGTTGAAGAGCTTATAGTCTGTTCCGATCTTTGCGTTGATCTTATCCATATACTTCTCAACGATAGCAGGCATATCATTATAAGCAGGATTGCAAGCTTCTCTTGTCTGGAAGAATACGTCAGGGTTCTGAGCAGATCCCATCTCGCATGGATGATTTGGATTAAGAGCATTTGATCTGAAATCATCAAGTGCATCATAAGGGAAGATATCCTCGAAGTCTTCATTTGACCAGCAATCGATCTTCTGAATCTCATGTGATGTACGGAAACCATCGAAGAAGTTAATGAAAGGAAGTCTTCCTTCAAGTGCTGCCATATATGCAACAGGTGTAAGGTCCATTACTTCCTGTACAGATGACTCACAAAGCATTGCACAACCTGTCTGACGACAAGCGTAAACATCTGAGTGATCACCGAAAATGTTAAGTGCGTGTGAAGCAACGCATCGAGCAGATACATTGAATACACCCGGAAGTCTCTCACCAGCTACCTTGTAAAGGTTAGGGATCATAAGAAGAAGTCCCTGAGAAGCTGTGTAAGTAGATGTCATGGCACCTGCAACAAGTGAACCGTGTACTGTACCGGCTGCTCCTGCCTCAGATTCCATCTCAAGAATTTTAACTGTGTTGCCGAAGATATTCTTTCTTCCGGCTGTTGCCCATTCATCAGTATGTTCAGCCATAGGTGATGAAGGTGTGATAGGATAGATAGCGGCGCAGTCTGTAAAGATATACGATGCATGAGCTGCAGCCTCATTACCATCCATGGTCTTTTTGAATCTTGCCATTTTTGATTCCTCCTAGGATTATTTCTTTTAGAGAACCTGACCTGGTCCTCATATGCGCCAATTATAATGAAAAACATAACAAAAAGACGCAAAAAGCTAGTTAGAATAATAACACAAAACGAACTTCTTGTGAACAAAGAAAAACCTTGTTTTTTCTAATCTTTATAATGTATATATAACATCAATTAAATATAACTAACCCTAATAAAAACCATACTAAAAGAGGACAGTTTCCCGTCCTCTTTTACTTTTACCTCACATATCCGCTCGCATCGAACCAGTACTGTACTCCATCTATCCAGAGATATTGATTTACCGGATACCAGTCTCCATCACTGTACCACCAGCCGTTTGAATCACTATGCCATGTTCCCTGTGTATATCCGTCAACCATAGCACCATCATCTCCGAGCCAGCAGCCATCTCTGTACTCGCCGTAGTCCATATAACCCTTATCTGTGAAGTAGTACCACTTTCCGTCTATCTTCTGCCACTGATTCTTTGCATACCAGTCTGTATCATCACAGAACCAATAACCATTTGAATCACTCTTCCATTCACCCTTATGGTTATACTGATATGCACCTGTTGAATCAAGCCAACGGCCATCTCTCCACTCATTTGTTACCATATAGCCATTTTCGTCAAAATAGTAACATGTAAAATCAATCATTACCCATTCCGACTTTGCATACCAACCTGAAGTATCTCCAAACCAGTAGCCCCTGCCATCTGAATTCCATGAACCGGTTGCAGTATAATTCACATCACCCAGCCATTTTCCATCTTTCCACACTTTTGTGATCTCGTACGAACCGCCTTCCTGAAAAATAACATCTGAGTTATTACTAACGTATTCACCTCTTGCTTTCATCCAGACCTTCAGATCCTGTACGGTACATGGTCGTTCTGATTTATTATAATGCCATTTATTTTCATCATAGGTCTGGGCAAGCTTTATCTCGTTATAATACTTATCCAGCTGTCCACCATCTCTTACTGCCTCATCTATCTTGGCCTTCATAACCTTCCAACGTTCCAGCAGCAGAGCTTTAAACTCAGGATCCTTCTTCATCCTTTCCAGCCATGTAGAAAAACAATACACTCCGGCCTTTGTTCCTGCAGTTGCATCTCTGACATTTCCTTCTTCATCAGAGATAACATACGTTCTTACATCAAAATCCCAAACAGGTCCCCAGAAAAGTTTACCATTTCTTTTTTTATACAAATATGTACTTGGAGTCAGAAATGCATCCTGGTTAACGGTAAAGAATTCCATCAGATAATAATCAGCAGCTGACTTTACATCCATGTAATCCTTGTAGCTTTTGCCAGCCTGATCCTTGAAACCACTGCCAAAGAGGGCATTCTCCGTATTCTGAAGATAATCCTGAATATATCCCTTCTGAGCTTTGCTCTGATAATCTGAAAAATCAGGATCTTCAAAATCAAAAAATGAATCTCTGGTCGTATGGAACCAGCCTTCTTTCGTTCCACCATAGTAACCACATGCTGTGAGTAGATATCCTCCGGATATATCAGGAAGACTGGTATCATTTTCAGATAGTTCATCTATATTTACTCTGGACGCTCCCACTCTTACCTGCTCACAGAGATAATACAGTCCATTGTACTTGCCATTTATGACAAGCTCTACAGGTACGCTCTTGCAAACATATTCCATCCCTATAGAGTCTGCCAGCCAGTAGGATATCCTGTTTCTCAAAAATGTTTCATCGCCCGCATTTGAAAGAAGCACCCAGTGTTTGTTTTTACCCATTCCAAAAAGATCAGCACCCTTTTTCAGCTTCAGCTTATAAGGCTTTTTATCAAACCATTCCCAGGTTGAATTTCCTCTTCCTCTGATATATTCCAGTTCAAGTCCCGTCAGATCCTGACACTCCTCACCAGTGTATTCAGACTTATATCCTGCGGGTGACTTTATATCAACCGTACCATAGCAGCTGGCCGAATGATCGGGACTATTATTCATCGCATCTATTGTCCCCTTGCTCTCGTCTATGTTCAGATACATAACCGGTATTCCATGCTTTGGAGTCGCATACTCCGGATCCATTTCCGCCGCATGAACTGTTTTCATGGTTGGAACATTTGGAATAATGAAAAATAAAGCAATCAATAAAACGATCAATTTCTTTTTCATAGTTATTTGTTCTCTCTTTCTTTTTTTGCTTTTATTAGTTACAGTATATAATACGTGACAAAAAAAATAAATCCTATCAATTTTATTGATTATGTTACAAAAGGGACAGTTCTATGTTACATAGAAGAACCGTCCCTATTTGGATCATATTATCTTAATCAAGAAGATTTTTTACCACATAATCTATCTGGTAGTCTTCTCCTCTGTCGAATATAGCTGCTATAACCTCCTCGGTGAAAGGGATTTTTTCATCAAAGGGAACTCTTCCCACATGATCTGTAAATGTATCTATAGCCACGTTTCCATCCGGATCAAGATTCGGTACCGCCGAGAAGGAGAGTTCTCCCTCCTGCATCTTGATACTTCCCACGGCCTGACAGGAGCTGTTGGTTTTTGTAAATCCTGCAACCGTAACGTTTGGATAATCTCCCATCATATAAGTCATATCATCTCCGGCACTTACGGTTTCTCCGTTTACAAGAAGTATGATCTTTCCATCATGCCAAAGATCTTCGCCCATATAAGTGAGCTCTTTATTCTTGATATACTTTCCGTCTGATCCTCTGTTAAAGCGGGCTGTATCTTCATCGATCACTGCACTGTAATAGCTGGTATGCTCACCGACAGGGGCAAACAGTCCTGCAACTCCCTCTACCATATAGGGACTTCCGCCGCTGTTCTGTCTCAGATCGAATATGATGTTTTTAACGCCTTTACTCCTTAGTTCTTCAATCTCGTCTCTCAGCTTACGGGTCATTTCGGCATAATCAGTTTCCTCGTATGAATTCGAATCATAAGCCATCTCAGATATTCTGATAAGAGCCGTATCTTCATTTACCTCCTGCCACTCAAGATTTGTTATCTCTATTCCACCGTCTATTTTAACGATGGTATCGTAAAGCCTTGATATATACGGTCCCAGCTTCGGAGCAGTTACGGTTTTCTCTTCACCGTTATCATCCAGAAATGTTATCTCAACCGATTCACCCCCCATGCCTGCTACATAAAGAGGTTTATAAAAGTCTTCGTTTTCTCTGTCGGGACTTGCAAAAAGCGAGAAACGTACATCCTCCAGGTAATCATCTATAGGCTTACCATCCCATTTGGTAATGATAGTTCCGTTTTTTATCCCAACCTCTGAAATAGTATTTCTGTCAGCATCCTTTACAATATATTTGTCCTTTATTTCTCTCAGATCTATAGGATCCTTATCACTGCCTATAGAGAAGGATTCGCCGCAGCCTTCCACATTTACAGCCACATATTCTCCGGAGGAAAGTCTGATGAGAGAAAGACCGTAGTCATTTCCATAGGCTTCGCAAAATGCCTTTCTCATATCATCATCATTTTTCATGGTATAACCCACATGGTCATCATAGAATTCTCCCACAAACTCCATCCATACCTTATAATTCATAGTCGAGTCCTGACGATCCTGCACTTCTTTGAATCGTGGCTCATACTTTGAATAAAGCTCGTCCCAGTCGATACCTTTTTCCTTATCAAGCACATAGTGAGACTTCATATTTTCAAATGCACTTTTAAAATCAGAATAATAATTTTGGGTCTTATAATCAGGATCTGTTAAAAGATATGATGCAAGGGCTCCGGTTATAAGTATCGCCACTGCCGCCATCACTCTTCTAAGTCTTACATTTTCCGTATAATACCATCCCAGGAAAACTGCGCAGGCTATATATACTCCGATAGATATGAAGTTGAAATCAACCAGAAAGCTGAATATCACCGCAACAAACATTGGTGCGATATACAGAAGTCTCCATTTATTTGAGGGATAGCTTTTTATCTTTCCTGCAAGAAAGAAAATAAGTAAAGAAAGCGCCAGCTCTGTAAGTACAAATGTCTTATCCATTTCATTTCCCTTTCATATATCAGTTTAATTCATCACGTCTGAAGAGCGAATAACCCACAAACATATAAAATGCAGTTACCAGAAGTGAAACAACTATGGTCCATATGATCATTCCTGATGTCACCGAACTGTTGTAGCTTGTATACTTCAATATTCCGTCAACGGGATCCAGGTTGTATGTGGACCATCCGCTGTAGTCACACAGAAGATTTATATTTGAAAAACCGGTTACAAAGTTTAATCTGTCAATTTCAAGCTGCTGGATAAAACCTAAAAATGTAAATACTCCATAGCCTACTGCCATCATCAGATACTGACTCTTTACTATAAATGAAATGATTACCAGAAATGCACATATCCTCATGATCGGGAAGAATATAAGCATATTTCTTATGATCACATCTCCGAGAGAGATTGCATTTCCCCAGCCATACATAATTATTCCGGGAAGCATCACCGAAAACTGGAGCACTGTCACAAGAAATGCACTGACCAGTACTGCCGGAATAAACCGGCTGATAAAAACCTCAGCTCTGGAATGTCCGGACATTATCTCGTAATTTACAACCTTATCTCTGAAATCACCGCAGCACATATATCCCACCAGCACTGCAGCAATAAAGATCAGGACCATTATATTACTGACCGATATATCCGCCACCAGCTGACTGGCATTATGAGCCATGCTACTTGAGGTTGTATCTATATTCAGAAGACCTTCAAGCAGCATAAACAGAAGTCCCACAATAAATGTGACGCGAATTGCCTTTGTTTTTTTCAGTTCATATGCTACTGATTTGATTATATTTTTCATTAGTCTCTGTCCTTCTTTTTAAATACTATATAGGCTATCGTCAGGTAGACTGCACTCACTGCCAGAGATACCACTATGGTCTTTACCATTTCTCCGGAGGTTGTGGCATAGTCCATCCTTGTCACCTGCTGTCCGTTTACCACAATATTTCTGCTGTTTTCATATGTTATTACCCATGCTATATCAGATGTAGCAAAAATACTTCTTGTATCTATATGAAATCCATCATCCAGAATGCTTCCTGCCATAACTATTATCATCATAACCAGATAGCTGAAAGCCGCTCCTCTACCCGCACTTCTTGAAACACTGGATAATAGCATAAATAGCGTGCATAATCTGATCACCGGAAATATGAGAAGTATAAGTCTCAGAAGCGCTTCACCCTTATCTACCGATAGTCCCCAGCCATTGATAAGGGAAAAATATCCAAAGGGAAGGAAGAAAAAGAACATTACCAGAATAACTGCCCAGCCGTACCCGGTTATCATCCTGGCCCAAAACACCTGACTTCTGCTATGTCCATTCATCAGTTCATAGTTTAAGGTTTTATCACCTGCATCAGATCCCACAAGCATGGTTGCAAATATGAGAATTGCTATAACGAATATAATAATCATATTCCCGGAGACTGCAGTCATATATACATCTCCTGTCATTTCCTTGAAGCTGATTCCTCCGAATTTTGAAGAGAGCAGGGAAAACAGTATTGGCAATACTATCATTGAAAAGATAGTCAGAGCTGTAAGAGTACTTCGCCGGGTTGTATAATTCAGGGATTTAATTATATTTATCATGTTTTCGTCCTTTCATTTATCCGACTTCCTGTGAGTCCTGTACCTTACGCATGTAATAATCCTCGAGGTTAACTTCATTCCGGGAGAGCTCTACGGGGATGATTCCATTTTCAAAAAGTGTCTTTGATATTTCTCTTACATTATCCAGACCGTCATAGATCCTTATGCTGCTATCCTCCAGAACTTCTATATCGGAGATTCCGCAGTTCTTTGTGATTATGGCACTGGCCTTCTCGTTATTATCCGTATCGATATGTACATACTCACTGCACTCAGCTCTCAGCTCTTCATAGGTGAACTCACCCTTTATCTTTCCGTGATTTATAAATATATAATCAGAACAAAGAAGTGAAAGCTCGCTCAGTATGTGAGATGAGATAATGATGGTGATATTTTCCTCTTTATTCAGCCTTCTGAATAATTCTCTTATCTCAACTATTCCTTCCGGATCAAGTCCGTTAATGGGTTCATCCAGCACCATCAGCTCAGGCTTTCCGAGAAGAGCATTTGCTATTCCCAGTCGCTGTCTCATTCCGAGGGAAAAATTCTTCACTATCTTTTTCCCCGTATCCTGAAGCTTTACTATCTCAAGCACCTCATCTATTCTTCCTTTATCGGGAATACCTTTTTGAAGTCTCTGTTTTTCCAGATTCTCTCTTGCGGTCATCTTTTCCTTTGCATAGGGAGTTTCTATCATAAAACTCATTCGACTCCTTGCATGACACAGCCCCTTCTCAGACGAGGAGCCATACATTTCCAGGCTGCCATCCGTTGGAAGGGCAAGACCACCCATGATCTTCATTATCGTTGTTTTTCCTGCTCCGTTGGGACCGATCAGACCAACGATACTTCCCTTCTTTATTTTGAAGGACACGTCATCCAGAGCCTTCTGTTTTCCGTATTGTTTAGTGAGATTATTAATATTCACTATAGTTTCAGACATAGTTTTTCTCCTCCCATTTTTCTTCGACTGATGACATAGTAAAACATAAATCTAAAGAAATTCTTAAATTTTTAAAAAAAGATTTTAAAAATATGATATATTGACATAAGTATGATGTCAGATATCTTAAAGGAGAACAAAGTGAAAAGAGTTCTTGTGGTTGAGGACGACAGAGAAATAAGAAATCTTCTGTCAGACTTCTTAAGCGAAAATGAATATAATGTCACCGAGGCAAAGGATGGGGAAATAGCATCGAAGCTCATTAGCGAGGAATGCTTTGATATCATCCTTATGGATATGATGCTTCCTTATAAATCCGGGGATGTTCTTATCAAGGAGCTTCGGGATTCTGAGGATAAAGAAAAAAGAATGACTCCGGTTATAGTGCTTTCAGCCAGAACCATGAAGGACATAAGACTGGAGGTACTCCGGATGGGTGCTGATGATTACATCATTAAGCCCTTCGATCTGGATGAGGTGCTTGTCCGTATCGAGGTGGTGATGAGGCGAAGTGAATCAACTGTAAGCGATAACACCTCTTCTGAAGAGATGAGCCTTTCACAGGACGGTCTGGTGCTGGATCCCAGGCTGATGTCGGTAACATTTAATGATAAACCCATAAAGCTGACTTCCAAAGAGATGCAGCTTCTGGAGATATTTCTGAAGAATCCGAAGAAAACCTTTACTAAGGCAAATCTTTATGAGACCGTCTGGGAAGACACCTACTATTATGAGGACAATACCATAAATGTACACATGAGCAACCTGCGCTCAAAACTCAAGAAAGCCACCGGACGTGAATATATCGAAACTGTCTGGGGCATCGGCTATAAGCTGAAGGCTTCTGAGGATCAGGGATAGAAAAGATGAATAACAGTATTTATTTAGTATGTATAATTCTTGCCGGTCTGATAATACTCGCTCTTCTTTTCAGACTTTTTATGCTAAAGAGTAACATACGACAGATGAAAGAAGAACTGAAAAACACAAGAGACGAGTCCTATAATCGTCAGATAAAGATGATGCTTACTGACAAAGACCTGGAAGCTCTCGGCACGGAGATAAACAAATGTCTCGACTACCAGAAACACATGAAAATGGAGTCCGAGAAGAACAAGCGCCAGCTGGAGCAGTCCATATCTGACATAGCACATGATCTCAGGACACCTCTCACGGTTGTTAAAGGAAATCTGCAAATGCTTGAAAAAGAAGAGCTTTCCGAAAAGGGACGTGAGTATCTCAGCATCAACAGAAACAAAGCCGAAACTCTTAAGGGAATGGTAGATGAGTTCTTTGAACTGTCAGTACTTGAAAGCGACAGTAAACCTGTTGAGTTATGTAAACTAGACATCATTACCTTTCTATCGGAATTTATCATTGAAAATGAAGCTCTGATAAATGAGCACGAGCTGACGCCTGAGATCACATTTCCGGAAAAGGCAGTTTTTGCACAGGCAAACAAAGCCATGCTGACCAGAGTATTCAGTAATCTTATGGGGAATATTTTTAAATACGCAAAGGAAAGCTTTAAACTTACTGTCAGCGAAGAAGCTTCTGACAGCTCATTAAATCCCGGAAATGACATCTGTAGGATCAGCATCAGTAACCATGTTAATGATCCTGATTCCATCGATATAGAACATATATTTGACAGAACCTACAGAGCAGACAAAGCAAGAAGTGACGGCAGCGCCGGACTTGGACTTTATATAGCAAAACTGCTTATCGAAAAGCAAAAGGGAATTATTACGGCTCAGCTTTCCGACAGTCAGCTGGAATTTATAATCGAACTAACTGTTTAAAAACGTGTGCCGCCGGGCGCACATAAAAAAGATGACAGAAAAGATCAAACTTTTCTGTCATCTTTTTATGTCTTAGTATGGGCTGTGCATCAGCTCTTCTATATCTTTATGTCCGTACTCGTACATCTTATTTACGATATATTCCTTAACTTCCTCCGGAGCATTTATCTCGATGATCTCCATGAATCTGTCAACATACTGGCACCACTTCTCATATGCCTCCTGTCTGTCAGACTCTGAAGGTTCCTTTACAGCTTTGTCTTTATCAAAACTAAGATCGTCATCCGAACGAAGTATATCCTTCATATTGAGAGACTTAAAAGTGATACCATAAGCTATTCTCTGAAGCTCTTCTGTTCTTACAAATGCACAATCATACATCTCGGTAATAAGATCAAGAATGATATCATCGCCATTATCAAAATAATGACATCTGAAATACATATCTTCTTTTCTGGTAAGTCCGTCAACATCCTGAGTGTTGTACCAGTAATACTTTGATGTTCTGACCGGTGCTGCAGCAACCGGGGCTGCATTCTTACCCTTCTTCTTAGACTTACGCTTCTTTGATACAGGAGTAGGATTCTCCTCAAGGAATTCCTTAACCTGCATCAGGTTTTCTTTTGAAGTAGGTTCTATAACATTTACCGGATTAACGGTTATCTTATTCTGCGTGGCCATGGCAGCCTTTGCTGCATCAGCTTCGGCAGCAGCTATCATTGATTCGGGAGTAGGATTCGGGATAACCGGTGCTTCCTTCTCCTCTTCGAATACAGGCTTCTCAACAAATGCACTGTCAAAGGAAGCACTGTACTCAGGAGCTTCAGCTCTTTCCTTAGCCCTGTTCTCTCTGGCGGACTCCTTAGCTTCTTTTCTTGCCTTACGAAGCTCTTCTTTTATCTTTACCGTATCTACAACAGCTGTCTTGGCAGCTGCTGTTTCTTCGGTCAGTTCCTTATTTGTGGATTCTTTTATCTCCAGCTCATCTGTGACATTTCCGATATCAGGATCATCCTCATCAAACTCATCCTCAGAAGCATCTGTATCATCTGCAGTCTTTTCTGCCGAATCACTTCCGCCCATCCAGGTTATCTCTTCACCTGACTCATCGTCATCATCGTCATAGCTGTCGTCAGAATCATCCTGATCCTCATCAGTCTCTCCGGAAACTGCAGCAGCTATCTTCTGTACTCTTGCAGCCGCTGTCTCTCTGGCCTTTTCGTCCTCGCTCTTCTCTGAAGCCTGTCTCTCTTCTTCTATCTTCTGAGCTTCAACCTTAGCCTTTGTCTCCTCTACCGACTCAACAGCTTCTCTGATCCGTCTTGACATCTCATCTTCGAAATCATCATCGTCATCATCAAAATCACTCGCTTCTTCAGCAAGGCTGTTCTGACTTAATTCTTTTTCCTTTTCTTTATCATCTTCCTTCTTGTCATCCTCTTCCTCTTCATAATTTGATGACTTAAGAACCTTTATTGTTACGATGATAAGCACAAGTAACAGTATAAGCAATACTGCGGCAAATCCCATTATTATAAGTGTAGAAGTCTGCATACCCTTTAATGCATCAAGAATATCATTCACAATGGTGACCCCTTTCAACTAAAGAACAATTTCCAACTTCATAAGTATACTACATGGCAAATCACTTTTCAATCATGACAAAATGTTTTTGAAACTATTCATGACAAAAAGTGTTCGAAACTATTTTTCAAGCTTGGCTATAGCCGCATCTATTCTCTTCAGACTTTCTTCTTTTCCGAGAACAGACATCAGTTCTGTTGCTCCTCCGGGAGTTGCGGCTTTTCCGGACATAGCAGTTCTGATAGGCCACATGATAAATCCTGTTTTATACTCCTTCTCGGCTCCGAATCCCTTCAGAAGCTCAAAAAGGCTGTCATTGTCAAATGCCTCTGCCTCTGCAAGTACCGGCCTTACCTCCTTAAGCAGCTGCAGGCTGTTCTCCGGATTCGTCTTCATTTTCTTATGCGTATACATATCCACATCATACTCGGGAACTTCCTCAAAGAAATCCACCTGATCCGTAATATCCGTGAATACCTCTATACGTGACTGAACCATTTTTGCAACAGCTTTAAGATCGATCGGCTTTGTTATCACACTCCTGAGAATAGGCTCTGCCTTCTCGTAAAATGCATCCGGATCCATCTTCTTTATGTACTCACCGTTCATCCATTTAAGCTTGGTCATATCAAGAACTGCAGGTGACTTTGAAATATTATGATAGTCAAATTCCTTTACCAGCTCCTCAAGTGAGAATATTTCCTCATTCCCCTCAGGACTCCATCCGAGAAGTGAAACAAAATTCACTATAGTCTCCGTAAGGAAGCCCTGCTCAAGCAGATCCTCAAAGGATGAATGACCGCTTCTCTTTGACAGCTTTGCGTGATTTTCATCAGTAATAAGCGGGCAATGTATATAAATCGGCACTTCCCAGCCGAAGGCCTCGTAAAGTCTGTTATACTTCGGTGCAGATGAAAGATACTCATTTCCTCTGACAACGTGAGTTATTCCCATGAGGTGATCGTCTACAACATTGGCAAAATTGTAAGTTGGGAATCCGTCTGACTTAATAAGTATCATATCATCAAGTTCCTCATTCGGAACAGTGATAGTTCCGTAAAGCTCATCCTCAAACTTTGTCTCCCCTGTCTCAGGATTGTTCTGACGTATTACATATGGCATACCCGATGCCAGCTTTTCCTCTATTTCTTCCTTAGACAGATGCAGGCAATGCTTATCATAATGGAAAACCTTCTTCTTTTCTCCGTCTATCTCTATCTCCTGATTGAGAGTAGCCAGTCTCTCATCGTCACAGAAACAGTAATAAGCCTCTCCTCTCTCGATGAGCTTCTTAGCATATTCCAGATAAACTCCCTGAGCCATTCTTTCTGACTGGATATATGGTCCTACACCACCATCCTTGTCAGGTCCTTCGTCCCACAGAAGTCCTGTTTCTTTCAGAGTTCTATAAATTATGTCAACCGCACCTTCCATTTCACGATTCTGATCTGTATCCTCTATTCTGAGAATAAAGTCACCTCCCTCGTGCTTTGCAATAAGATATGCATATAGTGCAGTCCTGAGATTTCCCACATGCATTCTGCCGGTAGGGCTCGGTGCAAATCTTGTTCTGATCTTACTCATTTTTTTCCTCCTCTTTCTATCATAAACCATTTTATACTACTAATTTACAACAATATCATCATCTTCCCAGTCTTCCTTCACCTCAGCTTCCTCTTTTATAACAGCGGGTGAAGCCTCATCCGGTACGGAATCTATTTCTTCAGCTTTCTCACTGATCTCATCATCGTCCCAGACTTCTGATTTTTCTACCGAATACTTTGAAAGCTCATATTCCTTATCGTTTTCCTTCTTCGACTGTATATATTCATTAAGCTGTGCTCCCCAGAACAGCATGATCATAACCAGGTCCAGCCAGATCATTAACATGATAATGGTGGTTATGGAACCATACATATAACTCTTTGATGCATAATGATCTACGTAGAATGCAAACAGCCTTGTAATGACTATCCAGGACAGTGCAGAAAAAACAGCTCCAGGCAGCTGATTTCTGAACTTCAGCTTTCTGGTGGGAACTATAGTATATAAAAGTTCAAACATGATAAAAAGCAGCAAAAATGTTGCCACACTCTTCAGATTATATGCCAGAATGGTAACCAGATAGGAACCGGGTATCCTTTTTATTATACCCATAGCTATCTGCGTTCCGAACATATTCAGAGGCACAAGAATGATGAGAAGTAAGACAAATACTATCGTATATATGGAACTAATACCTCTGATCAGAATATAATTCCTTGCCTCTCTGGATCTGTAAACTTCATTAAGTCCATTTCTCATGGCCATAATTCCCTTTGCAGCTGACCATATTGCTACGACTAAAGAAAATATGGTTATGGAATCGGATTTATTAGTATACATATCGTGAACTATTCCCGCAACATAGTCTTCAAAATTCGCGGGAAGCAGATAATAGATAACACTTATGATCTGCTCCTCCTTGATCGGAAGATATGTGGGAAGCGCCGCCGCAATGTTTATCAACGGAAAAAAAGACAGAAAAATAAAGAACGCCGTTTGTGCAGCAAAAGCGCCCATGTGTTCGTCAGCTGTACCATTTATAAATTCTATGACATCCTTTAGTTTGTTTTTCATAATATTTCTCCGGAAATAAGAATCTCCAATGATAAAACCCAACTATAAATCCAGCAATAAAAATATATCTGTGAATAAAAAAATTTCTGTGAATAAAAAAAGCTTAGCGTTATGTACGTTAAGCCTGTAAATCATGTTATTAAATATCCAAGATGCCGGCTCCTACTTTTTGACTCCTAGCTAATGCTAGGTGGGTACTTGCATCGTAGCTTCTGATGTCCACTCAAGGAGGCTTATCATCTACTCCGAGATATTAAGTTCCCTTCAAAAATATGTAGGTTCAAAATACGCAGGAGTTATCGGGCACCCCAGATATTTAACGCAATTCATCATATATGATAAATAAATTATATTATTTATCCTTATATATTGCAAGCTTTTTTTCCTATCAAATGTGATATCTCCATGTACTCCGGAAGGCCGTTTTTGAAGTCTATTTCGACCTCTCCCTGGATCAGAGGATACATATAATTTATCAACTCCGATGTCACATCGTTACCTGATTCATTTATCCAGTTTCGCGGCACACTTCTTGCCGCATTCGCTATATGCGAAAGGTCGGCCATCTCTATAGTACATTTATAAGGATCATTCGATATCCTTCTGATAGTAGACATGAATCCCGTATTTCCTTCCTTCGCAAACTGAACAGCCTTTTCACCTAACATTTGTGATTCTTCAAGATCAGTCAGCGAAGTTGAATGAGAAGCACATCTCTGAAGAATATTTATCTCCACCGATCTGCATTTTATTCCCAGACGGTCTTTCACTATACCCTCAAGACATTTTCCGGCTCCCGAAAGCTGTGCATGTCCGAACTTGTCCTCCTTGGCAGTCTGTGCACTTATATAATTGCCCGAAGCATCTCTTATTCCTTCAGAAACGGCAACCACAACATTGTTTACTTCCTTCAGCTTCTCCTTAATATCTTCCACAAAGTTCTCTACATCAAATGCAACCTCAGGAAGATATATAAGCTGGGGAATATTGCTATAGCTGTTTCTCGCAAGAGCAGAGGCCGCTGTAAGCCAGCCGGCATCCCTTCCCATTATCTCAATGATGGTAACGCAGGGAATTTCATATATTGCCGTATCATGTGCCATTTCCAGAACAGACTGAGCTATATACTTTGCAGCCGATCCGTAGCCCGGAGTATGATCTATCTCTACAAGGTCGTTATCTATGGTCTTCGGAACACCCGCAAATCTGATATTACTGTCTATACTATTTCCATATTCCGCAAGCTTTGTGATGGTATCCATGGAATCATTTCCGCCGATATAGAAAACAGCACCTATTTCTTTTTTATCCAGTATGTCGAATATTTTTTCATATATACTGCTGTCTTCACTTATAGAAGGCATCTTGTATCTGCAGGATCCGAGATAACATGCCGGTGAACAGTATATTTTTCTCAGCTCTTCTTCAGTGAGATCGGTAAGCTCTATAAAATCCTCTTTTATCACTCCGCTTATTCCGTGAAGTGCACCAAATATTCTTTCATATCCATCTGTTTTTTTTGCTCCTTTTATGACTCCCGTCAATGAAGCATTTATTGCAGCGGTCGGTCCACCTGACTGCGCAACTAAAATATTACTCATCGCTTGTACTTTCTTCTCCTGTATTATTCTCTGGCACCGGTATCGGTCCTTTGTCGGAAAAACCTGTTTCCGCAGTTATCTGTGCACTGATATTCTGAACCATCACAGTGGGCTCATAGTTATCAGTGTTAAACAAAAATTTATGTAATGTCTTTACATTTTCTATCAGATCAACAGGGGCAATGCATGATCCCTTTGATGCTGTAGAATAATATTCCCACTCCATAGGAAATCCAACACTCTCTGTCAGCTCATAAGACATAACCCCCAGAGCCAGATCGTACATCTGATCCTCGGTAATGGATGTTCCGATATAGGGAAATACCTCATCTATTATGGTATTCAGTCCGGATATTCCGGATTCCTTGGCCTTGGATATCATAGCCTGGATGACCTCACGCTGACGTTCGGTTCTTGTTATATCACCCTGATCGGTACTTCTTATTCTGGAATAGGCAGTAGCCTGTGCTCCATTCAGTGTAACATATCCGGTCTGATATACGCCGTCGGAATAGATGTTATTTGACTCTATCTGTTCTGCCAGTACTCCGTTAAGAGTATTCAGCTCATTATCCTCAATATGAACCATTACGCCGCCAAGGGAGTCTATGGCTCTGGTCAGACCTTCCCAGTTAACTGTCACGTATTCCGATATATTCAGATCAAAATTTTTATTGAGTGTCTGAACTGCAAGCTCCGGACCACCATATGCATATGCGGCATTTACCTTTGTAGTAACGGTGCTTCCGTCCTCCTTTGTAACCTGTACAAGTGTATCACGAAATACAGAGACTATCTTCACTTCCTTGGTATCATTATTGATGGAGGCGATCATTATCGCATCACTTCTGTTTCCCTTTCCGAGAGAATTATCCCTGGCATCAATTCCAAAAAGTGCTATGGTTGTGTAATTATCCATAGCCTGATCTGCACCACTGTTTATCTCCAGATCTTCCTTTTTGATATCATTTACATGATCGAGGTTTTGATATTTGGAATGCACATATGCCTTCACCACTGCCACTCCGAGAACGGCAATAATGATAAGCTCAAGAAGAAGTGCGATGGCCCATTTTATATTCGGACTGCCTTTTTTCTTTCTCCGCCTTTTCTTCACGCTATCGTCTTCGAATGCATTTGACATATCATCATCAAAATCATCAAAATTGTATCTGCTCATTCCTGATCCCCTTCTGCAGCCGGTTTATCAGCTACCACCTGCAGCTTTGATACATACATTTTTATCCTCATTGTATCGCGAACCATCTCATATATGCTCGCAAGACTTATTTTTGATTTGTCAGTTTTATTTCTTGAGAAATTGACCACAACAGGCATTTCCTTTATGGAAAGCCCCTTTTTATCTGCTATGGCCAGCATTTCTATATCAAATGAAAATCTGCTGGTTCTCATGACCTTCAGAACCGGTTTTATCTTTTCTGTTTTAAAAAGCTTTATTCCTGTCTGGGTGTCCTTAAGCTTCAGCCCGAATACTATTTTCAAAAACCAGTAATAACCGGTACTCATCACCTTCCTGAGGAAAGGATATTCAACCTGGGAATCGGGATGCATCTTTGAACCTATAACTATATCATTTCCTTCTTCAGCTGCAGTGATAAAATCCTTCAGCAGATAAGGCGGAAGTTCCAGGTCTGCATCAAGAAATGCAACATATTTCGACTTTGCCGAGGCCATACCTCTTTTTACGGCAAATCCCTTTCCCATATTCTGTTCATAGGATATGAGTGCAATCCTCTTATCCTGTTCCATGGCTCTTTTTATTTCAGATAAAGTATCATCCGTACTTCCGTCATTAACAGCGACTATTCTGAATGAATCGCAAAATCTTTCCAACTGGGTTACTGTTTCCAGCAGGTTTCTGTATACTCTTGTGCCCTCGTTATAACAGGGCATTACCAATGTCAGTTTTATCACTTTATATTCCCTCGGAGTTCTCTTTATTGAAGATGATCTTCAACGTCAGTAATAGTATTTTTATATCAAGCCAGATAGAATAATGCTCTATATACATCAGATCCAGCTTAAGTTTATTGTATGAAGGTGTTTTATACCTTCCGTAGACCTGGGCAAAGCCTGTCAGCCCCGCTTTGACCTTCAGTCTGTAATCAAACTCAGGTATCTCGTCCTTATATTTTTCAATAATCTCCGGTCTTTCCGGTCTCGGCCCCACCAGAGACATATCTCCCTTTAAGATATTTATCAGCTGGGGAATCTCATCCAGATGCAGTGACCTGAGAAATCTTCCGAATCCCGTTACTCTGTCATCATTTTTTTCCGCAAGCTGCGCTCCCGACAGTTCGCTGTCTATCCTCATCGAGCGGAATTTATATATAAGGAATATCTTTCCGCCCTTTGTCACTCTTTCCTGCTTATAAATCACCGGGCCTCCATCCTGAAGCTTCACTATAAGCGCTATGATAAAGATCAGCGGACTGAGTATTATCAGCATCAGAAATGATAAGAACAGATCCATGATCCTCTTGAAAAATGCTTCAACCACAGTTATCCCATGCTTATGAGTAACCAGCATCGGCATATCAAACAGATGTGTATTTCCGCTGCTCCACAGTATTATATCAGAAATATACGGAGCTATATATGCTCTTATATCTTTTTTATAACATAAATGCAGAAGCTTGCTTCTGAGCTCAGGCTGTACTCGGTGAATGATTATTCCGTCATACTCTTCGGCCTTTTTCATTATCAATTCTATATCGCTGTCAGCAGAAATGCTTTCTTTTATACAGAACTTATCCTCTCTGGCATTAAAGGTATCCTGCATTTCCATGGGACCCTTATCTCCGTAAACCAGAACAAGCCTTCTGGGGGGATAAAGCCTTATCTCCATAAAATACATAAGTCCGTTATAAACAAAGATTACCGCTATATCTATTATGGTTATAAGAATAAGAGCCCCCGGCATGATCATTTTTCTGAGAGCCAGACACATTACAAAATATGACAAAATATTGGTTCCCACAAGTGACAGTATCTGTGAAAAAATAAGATCCATCAGTCTCAGATGGCCAAATTTATATCCGCCGTTGAGTCTTGTAATGGAAAACAGCATCACAAGATAGAGGATTACTACCAGATTGGCTCCTCCGGTAAAACTATCCTCCAGATCTCGTGATGTATCATATATTGCATACCATACATATCCAAAAGCCGTGACCTCAATCGCAAGAATTATTACGCTCTGGCACAGAGATACCAGCTTTTTATATTCGTCTCTTTTCTTATAATCCATGGCTGTAATATTTCTCAGGATAAAATGTTACTTTTATCTGTTGGCGTACATACCCTCATAATACTTCTGGTAATCGCCACTTGTTACATTTTTCATCCAGTCTTCGTTCTCAAGATACCACTTAATAGTAAGTCTGATTCCATCCTTGAACATTGTCTCAGGATACCAGCCTATCTCCTCCTTGATCTTGTCAGGAGCGATAGCATAACGGCGGTCATGTCCCTTACGGTCTGTTACATATGTAATAAGATCCTTGGTTACATTTGCCTTACGTGGATCTGAATCAGGAAGAAGCTCCTGAAGTGTCTCAATGATTATATTTATTATCTCAATATTCTGCTTCTCATTATGTCCGCCGATGTTATATCTCTCACCGAAACGTCCGCTCTCAGTAGCCATATCAATACCCTTTGCATGATCCATAACATAGAGCCAGTCACGAACATTTTTGCCGTCACCATATACAGGCAGATTTTTTCCTGCAAGCGCATTATTGATGATAAGCGGTATCAGTTTCTCAGGGAACTGATAAGGTCCGTAGTTGTTTGAACAGTTTGTTATGATAGCAGGGAATTTATATGTATCAACATATGCCTTTACAAGAAGGTCTGATGAGGCCTTACTTGATGAATAAGGGCTATGAGGATCTATAGGTGTTGTCTCATAGAAGTAAGCATTCGGATCATCAGGAAGTGATCCGTATACCTCATCTGTTGAAACATGAAGGAATCTCTTGTCATCCTTGAAAGAACCATCCTCATTCTCCCAGGCTGCCTTTGCCGAGTTAAGCATAACAGCTGTTCCCAGTACATTTGTCTGAACAAATACTTCAGGATTCTTGATGGAACGGTCAACGTGTGACTCAGCTGCAAAATGTACTACTCTGTCAATATCGTTTTCTTCGAAGATCTTTGCTATAGCTTCCTTATCGCATATGTCAGCCTTAACAAATGTATAATTAGCTCTGCTCTCGATATCCTTAAGATTCTCAAGGTTACCTGCATAGGTAAGCTTGTCTACATTGATGATACGAATCTCATCACCGTACTTATCAAACATATAATGAATGTAGTTTGAACCGATAAATCCTGCACCACCCGTTACTAAATATGTTCTCATTTTGTTACTCCCTTCATGTTTTATAGTTTTGTGATCTCAATAGAGATAAGTTTATTTACTTCGGCCGGGTCACATTTGCCCTTCATTTCTTTCATTACATAACCTACGATAGCTCCGACTGCTTTGCCCTTACCGTTCTTTATGTCTTCCACAGCCTTCTGATTTGCTTCTATAGCCTTCTTAACTATAGCAGCAAGTTCTCCGGAATCTGCTTTTGTTGACAGATTGTTATCTGCCACATATTTTTCCGGATCAAGGTCATCCAGGAAAACTACCTTCTCAAATACTTCTTTTGCTATAGCATTGTTGATCACCTTTGACTCAACTAATTTTACCAGCTTCGCCAGATTTTCAGGTGAAAATTTCAGCTGATCCGCGTCCAGTTCATGCTCCTTCATAAGACGCATGGTCTCAACCATGAGCCAGTTGGAAACCTTCTTCGGCTCTGCTCCCGCAGCAACTGCTCCCTCGAATATCTCACCCAGCTTTTTGCTTCCCGTGATCTGATCTATGTCATAATCCGGAAGGCCATACATTTCCTTATATCTTACCTTCTTCTCATCCTTGAACTCAGGCTGAGCGGCTCTTATCTCTTCAATCCACTCATCGCTTACCTTGATAGGTACCAGATCCGGATCAGGGAAATATCTGTAGTCCTGTGCATCCTCCTTGGAACGCATAGGATAAGAAACTCCCTTTTCATCATCCCAGCGACGTGTTTCCTGAATAACCTTTTCACCGCTCTCCAACAGTTCTCTCTGTCTGTTAACCTCATTTTCTATACAACGTCTTATGGCCTTAAATGAGTTAAGGTTCTTTGACTCTGTTCTGGTTCCGAACTCTTCGCTTCCCATTTCCCTTATGGAAATATTAACGTCAGCTCGCATGGAGCCTTCGTTCAGCTTACAGTCTGATGCATCCAAATACTGTATGGTCTCACGAAGCTTCTCAAGATATGCGATAACTTCGTCTGCAGATCTCATATCAGGCTCCGAAACTATTTCGATAAGCGGAACACCGGAACGGTTGAAGTCTACATATGTATCATCTGTAACAGGATCATGAATAAGCTTTCCCGCATCCTCTTCCATATGAATTTCGTGAATCCTTATATCCTTTGCACCGCCCTTTGCCGATATGGTTACATGACCGTTTCTGCAAATAGGATAATACAGCTGGGATATCTGATAATTCTGCGGATTATCAGGATAGAAATAATTCTTTCTGTCAAACTTGGAGTTACGTGTTATCTCACAGTTCGTCGCAAGTCCCACACTTATTGCTTTATTCACAACCTCTTTATTCAGTACCGGAAGTGACCCCGGCATACCGGAGCAGATCGGACAGACATGTGTATTCGGTGCTCCGCCGAACTCTGTGGAACATCCACAGAAAATCTTTGTTTTGGTATTTAACTCAACATGGACCTCGAGGCCGATAACTACTTCGTATTCTTTACTCATGTCTAGGCCTCCTTTCCAAGTGATTTATCACATTTCAGACTCATATTTTCAAGACGATACTTTTCAAAAGTATATGCAGTCTGAATTATCTTCTTCTCATCAAATGTCTGACCAAGCAGCTGAAGTCCTATCGGAAGTCCGTCCTTATCCTCACCGCATGGAATCGATATTCCCGGAAGTCCGGCAAGATTGACGGATACGGTATATATATCTCCAAGATACATTTTGATAGGATCACTCAGTGATTCTCCCAGCTTAAGTGCTGTTGTCGGAGCAACAGGTCCCAGTATCACATCATACTTTGAAAAT
This sequence comes from uncultured Lachnospiraceae bacterium, assembly GCA_902781895.1. Classification (GTDB taxonomy): domain Bacteria; phylum Bacillota; class Clostridia; order Lachnospirales; family Lachnospiraceae; genus Eubacterium_Q. The sequence goes on along the minus strand of CACZLA010000013.1, from coordinate 26,247 downwards.
GCATCGTCAAATGCTTTCTTTATAAGTGCCTTTACACGAAGTGCCTTTACATAGTATGCATCATAATAACCTGATGAAAGAACGAAGGAACCCAGCATGATACGACGCTTAACCTCTGTACCAAAGCCCTCTGAACGACTCTTTTTGTACATATTATGAAGGTCTGTGTACTCACCGGTTCTGTATCCGTACTTAACACCGTCAAATCTTTCAAGGTTTGAAGATGCTTCGGCGCAGGCAATTACATAGTAAGCAGGGATAGCATACTCTACCATTCCGAGATCAAACTCTTCAACAACAGCTCCCTTTGATTTTAACACCTCAGCCGCACTGAGTACAGCATTCTTCACATCCTCATCTATTCCCTCAAGGAAATAGTCTCTGGGAACACCGATCTTCATACCCTTAACATCATCGATAAGTGCTTCCGTAAATTTATTATCCGTTATTCTCGGATCTGCTTTTGATTCATCATCACCACCTGCTGAAGTTGAATCCTTAGAATCATGTCCGGAAATAATCTCCAGCATGGCTGCACAGTCTTCTACATTTTTTCCAAGAGGACCTATCTGGTCCAGAGATGAACCGTAGGCAATAAGTCCGTAACGGGATACTCTTCCGTAGGTGGGCTTAATACCCGTAACTCCACAGAAGGAAGCAGGCTGACGTATGGATCCACCTGTATCGGATCCAAGTGCTATAGCACATTCATCTGCTGCTACAGCAGCTGCCGAACCACCTGATGAACCACCCGGCACTCTTTCTTTATTCCATGGATTCTTTGTAGGACCATAGTATGAGGTCTCACTTGTACTACCCATGGCGAACTCATCCATATTTGTATGTCCCAGGATGACAGCCCCTGCAGCTATAAGCTTTTCAACTGCAGTGGATGTATAAGTAGGCTTAAATCCGTCCAGTATATGGGATGCACAGGTTGTGAGCATTCCCTCTATACACATATTATCTTTTATTGCAACAGGGACTCCCTCGAAAGGACCGATCTTCTCACCGGAAGCTTTTTTTTCTGCTATTCTTTTATCCGCCTCTTCGGCAGCCTTCAGTGCACCCTCAGTATCCACTGTTATATATGCATTTATTTCTTTTTCCACAGCGCCTATATGATCCAGGTAAGCTTTTGTTGCCTCAACCGAGGTTATCTCACCGGCAGCAATTTTCTTACCCAGTTCAATCGCACTGTATGAAAGGATATCTTTCATTTTTTTCTCCTATCTATATTAAAATGTTTCAGGTACAATGTAAGCATCATCATTTCTCTGAGGTGCATTCTTCAGCATGTTTTCTCTGTCATCACCATTCGTAACAACATCCTCACGCATCACATTTGATATAGGAAATGTATGACTCATTGGCTCAACTTCGGAAGTATCCAGTTCGCTGAGCTTTCCGACATAATCAAGCATTTCCGTAAGATCCTTTTTGGACTTTTCCTTCTCCTCTGCGGAGAGTTCAAGCTTACCGAGGATTCCTACATATTCGATAACCTCATCAGTAATCTTCACTGCACCCGGTGCATCTGATCCATCTTCACCGTCTTCAGCACCATCTGATTTCTTCGTTATCTTCATGCCATAAGCCTCAGCTATGTCATCCGGTGTCAGATGAACATCTCTCAGCTGCTGCTCAGTAACATCTCCCGGAGCACCACACATAAGGTCCTGACCGTTTCCGTTCATAGGGAATGCGATAACCTCACGGATGTTTTCTTCATTTCTGAGGAGCATTATCATACGGTCAACTCCCGGGGCCATACCTGCATGAGGTGGTGCACCATACTGGAACGCCGTATAGAGAGCTCCGAATTTCTTCTCTAATATATCCTTTGAATATCCTGCTATCTCAAAGGCTTTCTCCATTATCTGCATATCATGGTTTCTTACCGCTCCTGAAGAAAGCTCAACACCGTTACATACGATATCATACTGATATGCCAGAATATCCAGTGGATCCATGGTCTCAAGCGCTTCGAGACCGCCCTGTGGCATAGAGAAAGGATTGTGTGTAAATCCTATCTTCTCTGTCTCAGGATCCAGCTCATACATAGGGAAATCATTTATATAACAGAATCTGAATGCATTTTTCTCTATAAGATCAAGTCTCTCACCAAGCTCAGTTCTTATCTGACCTGCATAGAGGCTTGCCTGCATTTCCTTATCAGCGATAAAGAAAATGGTATCACCAACAGAAAGCTCTGCCTTATCCTTCAGTTCATCCTTCATATCCTCAGGAATAAATTTATCAATAGGTCCTTTATAGCTTCCGTCATCCAGAACCTCAAGATATCCAAGTCCTCCCATTCCGATACCCTGAGCGTACTTCAGAAGCTTCTCATGCTGGCCCTTTGTAAGACGCTCATGAATCACGATACCTCTTACAGTAAGTCCATGGAAGGGCTTAAATGTACATCTCTGGAAGAACTCCGAAAGATCTATAATAATAAGCGGGTTACGAAGATCCGGCTTATCTGAACCGTACTTCAGCATAGCCTCCTTAAAGCTTATTATCGGATACGGAGCCTTTGTTACTTCATATCCCTCCGGTGCAAACTTTTCAAACACATCTGTAAGCACCTCTTCACCAACCTTGAACACATCCTCCTGGGTAGCAAAGCTCATTTCGAAGTCCAGCTGATAGAACTCTCCCGGAGATCTGTCTGCTCTTGCATCCTCATCTCTGAAGCATGGTGCTATCTGGAAATATTTATCAAAGCCTGAAACCATAAGCAGCTGCTTATACTGCTGTGGAGCCTGCGGAAGCGCATAGAATTTCCCCTTGAATCTTCGTGATGGAACGATATAATCACGCGCACCCTCAGGTGATGATGCACAGAGAATAGGAGTCTGTATCTCCACAAATCCCATATCCTCCATCTTATGTCTGAGATGGCTGATAACCTTTGATCTGAAAAGCATATTATCCTTTACCTTGGTATTTCTCAGATCCAGATATCTGTACTTAAGACGCACATCCTCTCTTACTTCCTTTGAAGTCATTATTTCAAATGGAACCTGCGAATATACCTTTCCCAGGATATCCACCGAATGAGCCTCCAGTTCTATAGTTCCAGTAGGAATCTTCGGATTGTAGGTTTCCTCATCACGATGCTCAACAAGTCCCTTAACTGAGATAGCCTGCTCCTTTGTTATACCATCCAGAAGTGTGGTGTCACGCATAACAACCTGCATTACACCATACATATCTCTCAGATCCACAAAGGAGACTCCACCGTGGTCACGTATGTTCTCAACCCATCCGGCCAGACGAACTTCCTTTCCAACATCTGCCTCACTCATCAGATTGATCGTTTTGTCTCTGTAAATGTTTTTCGTATTCATGTCTTTTCCTCTTTTAATATTTATAAGCTCCCTTAACTCCGGACCCTCGCCGGACCCTCGGGATGACATTTAAAAACCCCGAGGCGTAATTATTACACCTCGGGGCGACTAATTCCTTTTAAGGATCAACCGCGGTACCACCCGCATTTACATTTCATACGAAATGCCTTATTGATTTATAAAGTTATTTTACTCAGGAGTGTTCAAAACCTGGGGATATGCCCTGTGCATCTGACCCACGTGCAGCTCTCAGTCTGTGGCCGCCGCTCCCTGTGATAGTCCTTCGCCCGGATTTCGTTTCCTTCACGGCATTATATATTATTCAAACAAATATATCAACTATTTTATTGAATATAATATATTCAGAATACTATATCCGTAGTCCTTTGCAGTTGCCCAGCCCTTTTTGCTCGGATTTTCATTCTGTCCCAGATATTCAACATAAGGAGCACATCCCTTATCAATATACTGATACCTGTTATCAACACAATTATTCTTAAGGGCATCCTTAGTGGCATAGCCCTTCAGATGCTGAACCTGAGCACGTATTCCTGTTCTTACGGTAGCATAGCTTTCTCCCGACACACCACCTGTTGCACCAAGACCGCAGAAATTGAACTGAGTTACAGCTACATCTCCGCCAAACTGAAGCCATCCGGTCTCAACCATGATCTGTGAAAATACAACCTCTGGCTTTACTCCTTCAGTAGTAGCCTCTTCTACAATTATCTTGCAGAATGTATTTATATCCTTTGCTCCGCCTGCTCCAAGTGCTTCAGCCGGATAAGTCATTCCCTCTTTATTGAAGCGTGCAACAAACTGATCAGCCTTATAATCTGAGGTTCCCATTATCTTATAAAGGTCCACATCCTTTGTACTCTTGGAGCCTGTCATTTCACCGGCAGAGTTGAAATAGTAAACTGTTTCATCTATTACTCTCTGGCTTGTGACCATTAAGCCTTCTTCGTCAAAATAGTACCACTTACTTCCGTCTTCAAGCCATCTACTCTTATATGCCTCACCATCATTTGTGGCATAACACCAGTTGTTTCCTATTTTGAACCAGTCGGTCTGCATTTCTCCGCTTGCTGCCATGTAGTAATTAACATTACCTATCTTCGCCCAGCCTGTTACCATCTTACATTTATCATTAAAATAGTACCAGTAGCCTTTATTGCTCTTCAGCCATGCGTTCTTGCTTACTGCTCCGGAATCATCAGCATAATACCATGCTCCATCCTTATTGATCCAGCCGGTCTGCATTTCTCCGCTTGCTGCCATACAGTATGTCACTCCGCCTGAGCTTGTCCAGCCGTCAGCCATTCTGCAGCTATCGTCAAAGTAATACCAGTATCCCTTTGAACTCTTCATCCACCTGTTCTGGTATATGGCACCTGAAGAATCAGCATAGTACCATGAGTTTCCTTCCTGAATCCAGCCGGACTGCATCTGTCCGCCTGCAGCCATATAGTAGTAGACTCCTCCGTCCTTTGCCCATCCGGAAACCATTTCACAGTTTCCGTCAAAAAAGTACCAGTAGCCACCGCTCTTCAGCCATCTGTTCTTATATAACGCTCCGGAACTGTCTGCATAGTACCATTTATCCTTAATCTGCATCCAGCCCGTCTGCATTGCACCGTCATTGTTGAAATAATAAGATGTATTTCCTATAGTCTTAAATCCGATAGCCATCTTTCCGTCTTCGAGAAGATATATCCACTGATCGGACTTATTCTTCATCCAGGTGGAACTGATCATAACACCGCTTTTATCAAAGTAGTACCAGCTTCCGTTTATCAGCTGCCAGTCTGTAACTATAAATCCGTTACTCTTTGCATAATAGTAATATCCATTAACCTTAAAGAATCCTGTACAAACCGTACCATCTACATAATATGCCCAGTTAGTTCCGCTCTTTCTCCAGCCTGTTGAGCTGCTGTCTCCTGCAACTCTGTTTTCTTCAAGAAGACCGATATTTGCAGCGATTGCCTGAGCATCTGCTATTCCAAGCTGTTTTATCTTTTCATTTGTTTCGAAGAAATTGATACAATCACTTGAGTTATTTATATAGCCATGCTCAACTATCATTCCCGGAATTCCGTATTTTTTACAATGTCTTATTACTGCATAGTAATCAGCTATGGAACCATCATCATATCTTGTTCCGTTTTCCGAGCTTCTTGTGTATGTTGTACCATTGGATATTCCCAGGGATGCAAGCTTAGCTCCTATGGCTGCTCCTACAGTTTTTCCTACATTATAAGCCTGTGCACTATAGCTTGAGTTCGGAACATAAACCTCTGCTCCTTTTCTGGAGTTTGCACTTGCAGAAGAATTACAGTGAAGACTTACGAACAGATCTGCTCCCATTTCATGAGCATAATCACATCTCCACTTCAGGTCATCTCCGGTACTGCCGTGAAATGCTTCAGTTGTACTTTCTCTTGTAAGATAAACCGTAACATTACTGTACTTCTCAAGCTCAGCCTTACATGCATTTGCAATAGTCTGATTTATATCTCTTTCACAATAAACCACACCATTCCAGGTATAACATGCTCCTGTATCACTGGCTCCGTGTCCCGGATCGAGAACTATTACAACATTTTCCGGGGCAGTAGAAAATACCAGAGTGTTACTGTCTTTATTCTTTGAGGTGCTGACATCTACTCCGATAACATTTGCATTACTGAAATCATCTGAAATATCAACTACCTGATTTTGAAGTTCCGCACCGACTACCTCAGGATCCTCTCCCTCATATAACCAGCCGGAAGGATCGGTATTTGCATCTGTATTTACACCAAACTCAGGAGCCAGGCCATCATCACTCAGACTCTTCTCGTAGTATTCTCCGCCTGCCTCATATCTTACACTGTCTACAACATAGCTTCCCTTGTAAGAAGCATCAGGGAAAGACACACAGAAAAGCATCGATGAACCGACTATTTTATCAGCATCGACAACCATCTCAGTTCCGGAAGTCCTGTTAAATATAACAGCCTGTGCGTTACTTATTCCCTCACTTCCGTCACCCAGATCTATTACAATATATTTATCCTTTGCCGGCGTATCAAATCTTGACTGTTCTACAACAGCAAAATTAACATTCAGTCCGGATGCTTTATACACACTCTCCTGAACATTTTCCGCTTCATCAACTTCAGCATCCGATGCCGTAGCAAAGCCATCTTCAACATTCCCTTCTGCAAATGATTTCAAAGGACTGTTAACCGCACATACTGATACCACCATCAGTATACATAATATCAGTGCAATAACTTTTCTCTTTCCTGTTCTTATAAACATAAGATACTTCCTTTCATCCATTAAGATAAATATCTGTTTATCTATATAAATTCATTACTCTAAAATAAAGATGTACATAAGTATAACGGGTTGACACTTTTATGTCAACCCGTTATATTACAAAACTATTACATTTTAATCACATTTTTGTTAAATTTCGGCCTAATTCATATTTTTTTAAAGACCGTTTGCAACATCCGTCAGATATTGACCATAATGAGTCTTCATAAGAGGTTCGGCAAGCTTCAGTAACTGCTCCCTGTCAATAAATCCTCTTCTGTAAGCTATCTCCTCTATACATGATATATACATACCCTGTCTCTTCTGAAATGCCGCAACAAAATCAGCTGCATCAAGAAGCATATCATGGTTTCCGGTATCGAGCCATGCAAAACCACGTCCCAGAGTTTCCACCATCAGAGTTCCTCGGTTTAAATATTCATTATTGATTGAAGTGATCTCAATCTCCCCTCTTGCGGAAGGCTTAACATTCTTTGCTATTTCCACAACATCATTATCATAGAAATAAAGCCCCGGCACTGCATAATTTGACTTCGGTTTCTCAGGTTTCTCCTCTATTGAAAGTGCTTTTCCGTTTTCATCAAACTCAACAACTCCGTACTCTCTCGGATCCTTTACATAGTATCCGAATATGGTTGCGCCCTTTTCTCTCTCTGCAGCAGCTTTAAGTACCTTTGAAAAGCTCTGTCCATAGAAAATATTATCTCCCAGCACAAGTGCCACCCTGTCATCACCGATAAAATCCGCTCCTATGATAAATGCATCCGCAAGTCCTCTTGGTGTTTCCTGAACAGCATAGCTGAACTCCATTCCCAGCTGTTCTCCCGAACCAAACAGTTCTTTGAATGCCGGAAGATCTCTTGGTGTGGAGATGATGAGTACCTCTCTTATACCTGCCAGCATAAGTGTGGAAAGCGGATAATATATCATCGGCTTGTCATAAACCGGCATCATCTGTTTTGAAACAGCCTTTGTAAGCGGATAAAGTCTGGTTCCGGAACCCCCTGCTAAAATAATACCCTTCATATCTTTAATCTCCTTTATTCTTCAATCTTTCTTATGGAATTACCATAATAAACATCACCGTTATCGATAACTTCCGTATGCTCCTTAAGGAACATACCAAACTCCTTAAGCTTTGAATTGATACTCTCAAAGCATGTATCTGCATCCTTTCCGCGCTGGGGCTTCAACTGAAACTCGGCATTTGCGTCATATATGCATCTTTTTCCATCAAGAGTCATCCTGTAGGTATAATCAACTATAGCATGTTCTCCGGAATATTTCATCGGGAATTCGCCGTATTTATTCAGATCCGTAAGTCTGAAAAGCACGATTCCTCTTCTGAGGGCCGAGTATGCACAGTAGTTAAAATACTTGTCATCATACTTGCTGTGGCGCATAAACATCCAGCCCTCCAGCTCGCCCATGTTCAGTATGACTCCTGCATGATTCAGGCTTCCGCCCACTGCATACATCTTTCCGCCGATAGCTCCCGCCTCCGGTCTGTTGGCAAGATATCCTATCATTCCGGATATACCATTTTCACCCATCATGGTTATTCCGGCTTCAATAAAGCATACATAAACCTTCTCAGCCTCCAGTCCCTTTGACCTTACATCTTTTCTGATGTTTTCCATGGCTTTATTCAGCTGTCTTGAAAGAGAAGGATTTCCGCCGGCTCTGGTACGTATAAAATCTATGTTCTGATAATTCGACTTGGCTTTTATGGAATCTATCGTAGTCTTATATTTCTCTTCCTCATCCGCATCAGAAACAACTATATAGGTAAATGTATCCTCAGGAAGCTCATACTCCGTACTGTAGTAACCAAGATGATCCCCTATCTGTGCCTTGGCCTTTATTCCGACTCTGTCATAATGTGCCTGCAATGCCTTAACACCTGCGTCGTAAGCATACATCTTTGCTTCGGGATTTCCGGCCGTAGAAGTATCATTTATTCTCCAGCTGTAAACTATCTTTGTAATATGATGAATCTTTCGTGCTTTCTCCGTACATCTGAGGATGAAATCATAATCCTGGGCACCATTATATGTGTCATCAAACAGTCCGACTTCATCAACAAGAGTCTTTCGTACCACAAACATATGAGTTATATAATTGCAGCTCTCCAGATATTCTACATTGAAATCCGGCTTGATATTCGGCTCAAATCTTTTCTTGGCGTTACTGTTTGTCTTATCCTCATCTGTATATATAACATCAAGCTCTGTGTCAAATCCATTCTCCGTTATATGATTATTCATAGCCCTTACACATTCAAAGAGTGCATCCGGAGATATCAGATCGTCATGATCCCCCAGAACAATAAACTCACCTCTGGCTATTGAAAATGCCTGATTTGTATTTGAGGATATTCCCAGCGGTCCCGGCAGCTCCGCCGTATATCTTATCCTTTTATCATCATATTTATCAATAATATTTCTGAGTCTGTCAGGACTCTTGCTTCCATCTGAGAAACACAGTTCCCATCTGTTATAGGTCTGTGCCTGAACTGATCTGATAAGCTCATCAAGGAATTTCTCATCCGTTTCATAAAGCGGAACCAGGATACTGAAGAACGGTCTATAAGCAAAGGTTTTCTGCGACGCTCTCTGTATCTGAAGCTCCGACGTTCCGGGTGATATACTCTTCAACCACTTCTCATAATGTCTGTTCAGATTAACATATGAGGGTGACATCCTTACACGTATCTTTGAAACAGTCTCTCTGACACCGTAATTCTTAAGATTTCTCGCAACCTTTTCGGAGTACCTGGAAAGAACGTTCATTTTGGAGTTTTCATCATCCGACTTTCCGGGCTTAACTATCTTAGCACCCTTTTTATTGCCATCAGAGATAGCAAATCTGAGTTTTTTATACTCTCCGTTCAGTTTCATTTCAAAACCGGGTCTCAGATCATCTGAGCATTCCGGATATTCCATAATAACGTCATCACGCACAAGATACTTAATATCATATTCCAGCTGTGTCTGGTTTTCGTCACTGAGCTTTAATTTTGTATTACCGCCACCTGCATACCATCCTTTGATTATGGTATGACCATCTTCAACATACGAGAGATCTATATTAAAGTTGTATTCCCTTAATATCCTGTAAACCTTACCAAGATTATTTCTGTATATAATAAATCTATCCTTCTGCTGATTCTCAAACACAACAACAAATCCGGCATTATATCCGTATTGTTTTAATGTTTCCTCAGATATATCCTCCATTTCCACATAAACAAAACCCATGTAGGAAATGGTGTCGCCGTGTCTTCTTCTCATCTTTATCGGAGGAAGCTTTTCAGCCTCAACACGGCATTTCAGAGTCTTAACTGTTCTTCCTCCCACAACTATTGCCGCACGAGGTTTCAGTCCGTTGAAAAGACCATCTATTGCATATCCCTGGATTACCAGTTCTTTTCTGTCATTTGAAGAGCTTCTCACTCTTTCGAAAAAGAAGCCTTGTATACTGTTTGACATATTTACCTATCCCCTTTTTCAGATATTATTACAGAACCTATCTTCTCTCCCATTTTGACAGGAGTTTCTATACCTTTCTCAGTAGCTTCGATGATTTTCTCATCCATTTCCACCTTATCCTTCTGAAGCAGAACAATAATGGTAGAACCCCCATATTCAAAGTAACCCTTTTCAGCACCTCTGTTCACTTCCCCGGGTCCCTTTTTATTATTGGTTATCTTTCCTACAAGCATCGCTCCGACTTCCATCTGTACAACCGTTCCTATATTTCCGGTTTTAATGAGACAGAACTCTCTGCAGTTCTCAATAAATACAGGTCTCGTTTCCAGAGCAACAGGTCTTACCGTATGAAGAACTCCGGGAATAAACCGACTGCAGCTCTTTACCCCGGACTCCACATAGCTGTATCTATGATAGTTATCCACACAAAGCCTGAAAACCAGACAGAGCCCGTCCTTATAATGCTTTGCAAGATTCTTTGAACGAAGCAGCGACTCTATGGTAAAGCTGCTCTGCTTTACATCCAGAACAGTATCATCATTTATCTTATAAACCTTCAGCAGACCGTCGCAGGGGGCAGCAAAAGCATCATCATCCTTACAATAAACCCTTTTTCCCTCTTTTATGGGTCTATAAAAAAAAGTGTTAAAGCTTTTCACACCACTCAGATCATAATCAGAAATATCTATATTATTATTCTTAACAAATGGTCTGATAAAAAGCTTCGACACTCTTCTATCCATCATGCAGCCGACAGCTTTTGACAAGCTACGGCTTGCAAGAGGTTTAAGCATTATCCTGCCGGGGATTGTATTGTATAAAAAATCCAGCATACTCACTATGAATACTCCTATATCCCGTCGCCACTATATAGCGGCTTATCAAATTTACTTGAACACAAACAGCTTAAGAAGAAGCAGAACAAATTCTACAGCTCCGACTCCCACAAGCAGATACAGTCCCATTCCGGATATCTTCTTTATCTTGAACTTTCCGAGGAAAAGAACAGCCACAACAAACATAGTGACAAAATAGATTATGGAAAAATCAGCCTTGGTAAAGAAATGAAGAAGTACCACAAATGGGAATATAAGTGCTGCTGATGTAACAGGAAGTCCGGTATAGCTCATCTTTCCGGTTTTCGCAGCTTCCTTTTGTCTTTCATCCTCTGTTGCATTAAAATACGCCAGTCTGATAAGTGCAGCCAGAACATAAAGAACAGCCACAATAAAGAGCAGAACCACGTACCAGTCTCTTTTATTTGTCAGCTCATTAATAATAGGTGAATCGCTGTATTTTTCACTGGTTCTCAGCATAGCCATTCCGATACATGCCGGAAGAACACCAAAACAAACAAGATCGGCAAGAGAATCCACCTGAACACCAAAGCTCTTTTCAAGCTCTGTCCTGTTCTTCTTCGTCCTTGCCACCTTTCCGTCAAATGCATCACAGAGTCCACATGCCAGAAGGAAAAAGATTCCGATATACGGATGTCCGTAACCATGCAGCGAGATCAGAATTCCAAGTGAACCTGAAATCAGTGAAAGATATGTTAATATTACTGTATAATCATAAACACCTATCATTTTTCTTCCTTTAATCCTCTTTCTTTATGGAACAAATACCCAAGCACCATAGTTAATCCGCAAAGGATTATACATATATAAAACGATATACCCCTGCTCATCATTTCCAGATGAATAGCCTGCTCATCTGTGAGTATATCCTGAAAGCCATCAAGCATAAGATAATCTGCCACTCCCATAGCTCCGGGAACAGGAACAGTATTTGAGCCTATGGCCACCATACTCTGAGTTACAAATACCTTTACCGAATCTTTTCCCGTCGGATAAAAGGCCTTATATACCATCACTGATACAAGTATCTGTGATGCCCTCTGAGCAACATTCAGTATAAACGCCGCCATTAAAGCCTTTGTCTTTCCGGCCATTACGTTGACACAGCTTTCAAACTCCTCTACCGTCTTATCCAGCTTTTTCTGTTTTGATTCAAGCCTATGGATAAGATGTATTTTGTGAAGGAATCTGAGCAGCCTGCTTATAACTCTGAAAAACCATCTTCCATGCCTCAGCAAAAGCATAAATATTATCAGCAAACCGAAAAGTACAAGTGTACCTATAATGATCAGAACCTTCGAAGGAAAAAAGTCAAAGTTTGTGAATACGCTGGCATCCAGTATTATGGCTACTACACCTAATACTATTATGGCCAGGGTATACATTATCAGATTGACTATAAGTGCAACTGTAACTACACCTCCGGGGATCCCGTCACGCATCATAAAATATGCACTTGCCGGCTGTCCGCCTGTAGCAGAAGGTGTTATTGCCGAAAAATAAACATCTGACGCACTATATAAAAGTCCTCCCGCCTGACTTCGCTTATATCCTATCGCTTTTATTATAACAAGTATTGCTGCTCCTTCAAAATAAACAAATCCTATCATACAGAGTATTGCCGCAAAAATCCAGAAAGGATTCGCATTCTTGAGACTGTGCCACAGCTTATAAAGCGACATGGTCTTACTCTGAGCAAGCACCGCCCATATGGACAGTCCTGCAAGAAGCAGTGAAAATATAGACCAAAAAATCTTTTTCTTATCCATTTTTTGATAATCCCACTTTACTAAATGCCGCAAAGACCTTATGAACTTTCAGCTTTCGTGATATTACAGCCGCAAGCTCCACAGTAATAATAGCTGCAGGAATATCAATAAAAACATGCTGTTTCAAACAAACAGTTGAAGCAAACACAAGAATTGTCATTACGAACATAGAAATCTTATACCATTTTGGTAAGCTTTTTATCTTTAACGTCTCCCTGAATACTATCCAGCTCTCAAGGCAATGAATAGACGGGAACAGATTGTACGGCGTATCTATATTATAGAGCCACTGAAGTATACGACTCCAGATATCACCTGATGTTATATCAGGCCTTGCTATTGTTGTCGGAAATACAATAAATGCGATAAGTGTAATACACTTTGCAATGAAAAGAAGCGCAAGTGTATTATTACAAGTACTGACACCCTTTCTGATAAGAACCAGATAACCGATCAGCCACTGAACATATGCAAGAAAATAAATAGTTACAAATGCCGGAATAAGAGGAATCGCCCTGTCAATAGGAGTATATATCTCATGATGATTAAGAGTTTCAGTTAAAGGTTTTGTGCCGAAAAATACAAAGGTGTTAAATATCAGAGTAACAATAATCGAGCCAACTGCATAATTCGGAACTATCTTGAAAAATGATTCTTTTAGCTTTTTCACTTAATTTCACTCTCCTATCAAAGGACCGATCAATCTTTCTTATCTAAACCAAAACTTTACTTTTTTGCACAACAATAACTGGCTTATCGGAGTAAGCCAGTTACTATATTATCATACTATGTCAAGTATTGCGAATATTTTTTCTTGTAATTTGCGATTATTCTTTTCTCGCAAGCTAAAATCTAACTGCACATATATATTATTGCACCAACTACTGCCGGTAAAGCAGCAATAATAGTATTAATAATCATTCGAAAGATGAGCTTTTTCCACTCTTTCTCAGTCAGTTCCCTGACCTTCGGTATTCTGAGGAGTGCAAGCACTATACATGCAGACAGGAATATAAAATATGTATTTATCATAAAAAGATAAGCTGCACCACCAAGCATTTTCATATTCCAGTTGGCTATGGAATATCCGCATGTACAAAGCGGCGGCATCAGAGCTGTAGCTATGGCTACACCCGGAATGATATTATTTGCTTTATCTTCTCTGGTCTGTCCTATAATACCCGCAACACCACCAGCCGTTGCAATGATCACATCAAATAAGGTCGGGGTTGTTCTTGCAAGGAGTTCACCGGTGGGTTCCTTCACCGGAGATAATAGAAAGTAAATCGTTGCAGTTAAAACACTGGCAATAATCTGAAACAAAAATCCGATAACATGTCTTTTAACGAGTCCACCGTCAACCGAAGCCACTCCATATCCGATGGCAAGTATGCTTCCCATCAACGGGGATATAAGCATGGCACCGATAATTACCGCTGTTGAATCGGTATTAAGTCCCACAGATGCGATCAGGATGGCGCATACCATTACGCACATATTTGTTCCTGTCACCTTTCCGCCGTCCAGAAGACGTGTTTTTATCTCATCATGGGATGCACTGTCTTCCTTCAGAGAAAACATAGTCTTAAAAATATCTTTAATGGATTTATCATTATTATCCCGCATCTTTATCTTCTTCACCTCTCAAATTTGTTTTCGTCAGCTGAACTTTCTATGTCTGAGCAGAACTATCTTTATTATGATAAGTGCCAGCACAAATAAAATGGAATGGATGAAAATCAGCGTCGACTCCTTAGGTTCAAATATATCTGTATCCCCTACCATCTTGTACCCATCCAAAACAGGCGGCAGCAAGAAATTAAGGATCTTAAGAAATGATATTTTCTGTATTATGGCCACCTTACAAAATGCCAGAACTACTATAAACACCAATGCGATTATTCCATTTCTTCTTTTATTAATGATCCTATGATGGAAAAAGTCGCCTAATGCCACGCCGCATATTCCATTTCCTATCACAAAAAGACTGCCAAATACAACATCCTCCATTTCAAGGGATCTTGTAAAAAATCCTTTATTGGCCATATAGCGGATAAGCGGATAAATGATCAGTATGATGGCATAAACCAAAGATATACTGTAAATGACCAGTTCTCTGGAGATATAATAGCCTGAATCAGAATGGCTATGCAGCATAAGCAGTTCTTCATGCACATCATCTTCCCTGGCTTGTACTACCATCGAAATATATGTACTGATCACAAACAGCATAACACCCGACATCAAAAAGCTGCTGGTAATCTGCTGCGGAACTATCGCATACATAACAGAAAGGAAAGCCGCCACTGCAACAGTCGGAATCACAAGAACAGCACCATTTATTACGAGCCTCATTTTTAATTTATACAGATTAATAACACTCTTCAATTCCGACTAGCTCCCAACCTTCATCAAACATTTTTGTTACTGTCTTTTTTATATCGGTCTCCTTCACCTTAACCATGTATCTGTTTCCGTGAAGTACCATTTCTTTCCACTTCTTTAACCCGTCATTTCTTCTGACATATATTCTGAACACAGACTCCTCTACGTCTTCCATATCCTTCAGCCTGCCGCTTTCAATGGTATAAACCTTATCCGACAGTTCATCTATCAGTTTTTTCTCATGACAGGAAATAAAAATGGCTTTCCCCTGACTTTTAAGTTCATTCATTTTCGAAACGAACACCTCCTGAGACTGTACATCCTGCCCCGACAGAGGCTCATCCAAAAGAATAACGTCATGAGGTGCCATAAGGGCCTGGATCACTCCCACCTTCTGAAGGCTTCCCTTTGACATATTTTTCATACGAATACTCCGCATATCATCCAGGAAAAAATCCCTGATCAGAAGGTCGACCTTTTCAAATGCAACCCCTTCCATCTTTGCTATATATTTCAGATAGGCATTCATTTTGATATCAATTCCTACTATCTTCTCCGGAACATACGAAAAACGCACCCTCTCAGGACACCGGACTTTTCCGGAGCTGACCTTTGCCAGTCCACCAAGTATCTTAAGCATAGTGCTTTTTCCGCATCCGTTATGTCCCACAAAAGCAACAGCCTCACCTTTTCTGAAGCTGTGCGATACGGAATCTATAACCAGATTACTGCCATATTGTTTTGTAACACTTTCAAGTGTGATTATATTTTCGCTCATTTCATTTCAGCCCAAAATACTATTTCTTCTTTTCTCATGGAAAGACAACACGTAATATAGTATACGCCTATTCTGAAATAATTTCCTTATTTTTATTAGCTTTTTTGATTTTCCTCTTCTTCTGTCAGCTTCAACTACGTACTGTGATCAGCAGATGCTCATTTGCCACATCATTATATACCTCACAATGTCTGTCTGAAACATCATATATATGGACAATTCCGTCCAACACTTCAGAATGCTCAAATTCATTAATCATATCCTTTGAATCCGACAGCTTATCAGGTACATAATGTATCGTCTTTTCGTCATGAAAGACGGCTGTATAAAGAATTTCCGCTTCAACCAGATCCTGGAATATATGGCTGCCATATGAAAGCTCAGGATTATAACCCGCCTTACTTTCTTCTGTTTCGCAAATAATATCAAACGCACTGATATCTGCAAATGAAGTAGGCACACCAAGCTCAGGGGATGTCGTTCCGATACGCCCCGGAACTATAAGCATCATATGTTTATTCATATCCCTGTAATGCCAGTTTATTTTTCCTATCATTTTAGCAACAAGGTCTTTTTCCTTATAAGGCATGTTGTAGTATTTTACTGGATCAACATATACGATCATATCCAGTTCAGATGCCTTTGACATTCCCATAGATGAGCCTTTACTTTCAAGAAGGATCTCGTCCTCAGGTATATCAGACGGGATTACGGTACCTGTCTTTCCTTTCTGAACCTGAAGCGGACGGCATTGCAGCAGATCTATTGAATATTCACCGCTTTCCGAAATATTTATCGTAAATTCAGTGTCTACAGGATATTCATATTCATCCTGAATACAGCGAAGCATTCTCTTCATCTGCTCCATCAGTGTTTTATTAGCCACCAGCCCTTTACAGGAAATGAACTTAACCTCACGGCGTCTCCCCATCTCCCTCAGCCTTGATTCAGCATCATAATCATGTTCCAGAAGGATTTTCTCAAGATACTTCGGTACATCCTTTTCCATCTTATCATATGACAGTTTTTCAAGCTGCCGGTCCGTCATGTTTATGACCTCAGCCTTTCCCTGTGAAAACTTATGCTTATCTGCCGATGATGAATACGAAGACTTTTCCGGCATATCAAGGTTAACGATCCGAGGGTATGAACCTTCGGTTCTGTCAACTGCCGAGGTTCCAAGTCCCATAACAAGTCTGAGCATTCCGACTGTCGGATCAGTATCCTTCATTATTCGATACGGACTGTAAGAATAACCCACACCCGCGGCACATGGCATGTAAAATGTACCATAATATGAACCTGAAACACGCTGTATGAGAAGCGCCATCTGTTCATCTCTATTGGCAAGCCCACGACGCTTTCTGTAGTCCAAGGCCGATAAACTCATGGTACTGGCATATACAACCTTTATAGCATGCTCAAATTCATTCAGGCGTTCTTCAAGGCTTCCCCTGTTCGCACAGAATACAGATTCATATTTACCTGCAAAAGCATTTCCGAATCCATCCTCTAAAATACTGCTGGAACGGATAATATAAGGATCCTGTCCGTAATACTCTATAATTCTTACAAACTGTTCTCTCATAGAACTCGAAAATGATCCACCCATAAGCTTTTGGGCAAATTCCTCTGCAAGTTCAAAGTAGCCCTCTTCTGTTCTTTGCTTTATCCTCAGATCCCAGAGTCCATTATCGACTATATAGGTATAATACATATCAGAGCCCACATAAAATGAGTCATGAGGTTCAAGAACTTCACTTATATCCGGCTCCTTATTTCTGATGATTGCTCTGGCAAGAAGCATACCGCAGGATTTTCCGCCTATCATACCGGTTCCCACCATATGATCTCTGACAGCAAAATAATCCTCAGGAGTAAAGTTACTGCTTACCATCTCCCGCATCTTCGAGTCCCTGGTCATCATTATTTTACACATGGTACTACATTCTTCGGATATATCCATCCCATTTTCACTGAGAAGCTTTGTCCTGTTAAAGAATCTGTCCCAGGAATCTGAATACTGTTCTTCAGCAGATCGTTGTGCTTTTCCCAAAGTCTGATAAAATCTGCTGGACTTTACACCATCAAGTATCGGGCGGAACTGACCGTTTTCTTTATCATAGGTATGCGGAAGGAACATTGTATCACTGTCCCTGTTCCAAACCTTTTCCGGTCTGACATAAACGCTTTTACTATCAGAATAAACATCTAAGAACAACTGTGTTGTGTCCAGTATTTTATTAATGGCCTGTACAGAATGCTTTCCTCTGATTATCGGAAAAAATGCAACCGTATCCAGAATAAAAAGAAACGGACAGGTAACTCTGAAGAAATTTCCCATCATAAGATCTGTCGCCCAGGCCGTCTGAAGCTCAGAAAGACAGTCAAACACATAAAACGCATCATATCCTTCTTTTTCTATCACATTATGAATATCCACAGTAAAGGTCTCAAATCTGTGGGAAAGAGGCACATTTACCGTCTTAACCTCAGGGCAGTCTTCGATAAGAGGCTCATGACTTGCGAACCTGAAATATATAATATTCCTTTTATCCTCAATTGCCTGCTTAACATATGGTTCCATAAAAAGCTTAAACTCAGAAAGATCTGACACACGCCAGACCACATTATCACCTAACCGGATGTTATCAAATGCCGTGTCCATTTCCGGAATACCGCTTTTCACTCTGTCAAATGCCGCCATAGCAACCCCCTTCCTCTCGCCTAAAAAGTGCAAAAGGCGCTCCATCTCTAAAGATGAAACGCCTTTGTTTCTGAATAATATATATGTTTATAATATCACTCTATCCGAGAGAGCACAACAACAATTTATCCCTTATCGATAGCAATAATTATTTTCATTCTTATTTTCCTTGTCTCCTTAAATCAACCCAAATAGCAGGTCTGATCTTTCCGCTACTTCTATTTACCTCTATCCCATCTTCGTTAATCGAACCTGTTGCATCTACCACCGGAGCATACAATACCTTCTGATTAATATCTTCACTGCGAAGCCACCACCAATAACTCTTATCTCTATCTATATTATTTTCATTCTTCTTTACTGACATTTCTAATAGAGTCAATTTTCTCATATCATCAGATGGAAAATATTTAGAAGTTTCTTCTATAGACAGCAAAAAAGCCTTATCTTCTGTAATTTCGTTTGTCATAATATGTTCTAATTCTTTTTTCCTAAATACTGTGTATAAAAAATCATCATTCAAAAGTTTTCGAATATCTGAATTCAAATAAGAACATTCCTTATGACGCTGATAGAAATACGACGAAAACAACGCATACTTACTTACCAGCAAAGCCCTGTCATCTTCTTTTTCCACCACTATCCAGGTAATTGGTAAAATATCCTCATTAAGTTCCGGAGCTTCTATTCGGCCATACTGTACTTCATCATACAAATCCGCCTGCTCTATTATTTCAATTTCATCCTCTGTAATAGAAGGATCCGTAATAAATCGATGATACATATCCAGAGCAAAGAGTATCGGAGTAATCGCCAATACGACTATGTAAAATATTGCAACGCATTTCATTCTACTTCTTATCAGATGTTGCTTTTGCATTCCCTCATGGGTTGTTGCATTACTCAAGTTTCCTGAGCGATATTCCCTGATCAGGTTAAGAATATATTTATCTGCAAAATAAACTACTGTAGCCAATAATAAGCTATCAACAATTACTATAAAATATATTAAATAATGCGGATTCTCAGACTCATAATCAAAGTACTGCATGCAAAAGTCCTGAACCAAATAAAATTCAAGTGTAATGAGTGACAATTTTTTTAAAATCACATTGTAAAAACGAAGCTTCATCGTTATCAGTAAGATCATCTGCACAAATAATATACATGTAATAATTTGTGCTCCTAATGTAATAAACTTTTCGCCATAGTTATAATAGAAATGCGTTTCATGATAATAACCAAACTTAAGTCGAATTTTCTCTTCTGCATAAAATGAAACAAAGAATAAAATAATACTGCTGATCAGTTTTACAACATAATGTTTCTTATAGAAATTTACTATCGCATCACGATACTTTCCAAACAATAAGCCCATAACAAAAATAAATGTGGAATTAAACCACCATTCTCCCATGAACCAATGTCCATTTAATTCACTAAAATCGTGTCCCAACAAAACAGATACGATTATTACTCCAATAATAAAGCCAATATATACTCTGAGTGCGACATTTCTATTCTTAATCCGTTTGAAACAACAATAAAATGCCAAATAGAAAATCATTATTTCAACAAGATACCATGCATTCGTATTGATCAATGTTAAGCCCAATATACTTGTGCACAGACCATATACCGAAGTTATTCTATATTGAGCGTATCCCGGCAGAATGTATAGAATATTCGTCAATAAAAATGGAACTAAAACAACAGTCATTCTGTTAAACAAAAAATCTTTAAGATAATCATCTTTTTTGTCAATACTCTGCATTAATCCAAATCCGGAATAAAAGAAAAATATGGATGTGAACAGGATGCCCATAGATGTCATTATCTGTATTGGTCCAACTGCAATTTTGTCATAATTAGAAATAAGCTGAGCTAGATGATGCAAAATAACGCCAAATGCAGCAAACACCTGCATACTTTTGGCGTCATCACGATTCCAGCAGTCTTCCCATAAAGTACTGCCCGGACTAATTTTCACCTTATAAAATAATATCCCAATTACAATTATTGGAAATATAAGCAATATATTATCTTTTACCATACTCCCTCCGCTTCGCTAATGATTATTAGCTTAATTATAGCTAATAATCATTAGCCTGTCAAGTTCTTAAACATTCTTAAACGCAAAAAAGGCACCTTCTAAAAGGATATTATCCTTCAGGAAAGTGCCTTATGAGCTAATACATTTTTATTCGGTTTACTATGAAGAGTTTATTTCTTCTCTGACTTAAGTGTCGGGACGACGTCCTGAAAACACTCCATAGCAGTCCATAGAAGTATCTTCAAAGCCATTGACCGGATTTCGGAAAATCCATAGAAGCCCATTGCGGTCCATTGGATGTTACCGCCCCGGAGTCAAATACGGGTCAATTTGGATCAAGACGGATTTTTCGATGTCTGCCGAGAGGGGTTACCATCCCGGTCCGTATGTGTCCAACTGAGACCATATCGGTACATTTGACACAACGTTTCCTAAACAGTACATCTCGAAATCTAAAATTTTAAAAAATCTTACCGTTGAGATTGGCCATGATCTCCTGCTTCTTCTCCTGGGTAGCATCGGCATAAATATCCATCGTAGTCGTGATATCCGAATGCCCCATGATTGACTGGATCACCTTCAGGTTTGTCTCATTCTCGCAGAACCTTGTACAGAACGTATGCCTGAGCTGATGTGCCGAGAACTGCGGGAGAAGTATCGGCTCTCTTTTTTCAGCCTTCGCCTTCTTTTCCTCTTCCTCGTTATGCAGCTTGACTATTCTGTGGAGCGCGTTGTTTACTGCGGATCTACTCATGAGTTTCTGATCGGTAGTGGTAAAGATAAAGCCTGAATACCCGTCGATCTCTTCCTCACAAAACCCGATGGCCGACTGAAGTTCAAATTCTGTTATGAATGCTTCATACACTTCGTCGATCATGGGTATGATCCTGACGCCCGCTCTGGTCTTTGTTGACTGGATGCCACGCACCTGTTTTCTCAGATCCCTGTCCTGATAATCTACCAGGTTGTGGTTCACACTGATGATCCGGTTTTCAAGATCAATGTCTTCCCAACGAAGCCCAAGACACTCTCCGATACGCATCCCGGTTCCAAGCAGAACCGTAATCACCGGAACCCACCCTTTAAACTGATGATTATCTTCCATATAGGAGATGAGTTCTTTCTGTTCCGGAACTGTCAATCCGCACTTCTTTGTCTTCACCCAAAGATCACTCTTTTTAATCTCGGCCATAACTCCTTCTGCCGGATTGGATCTGATGACCTCATCTCGAACGGCCATCTTAAAGGTTGAATGCAGCACGGTATTTACTCCGTCAAGAGTCCGCGGCTTGATGCCTCTTTCCTTCATCAGGTCATAGTAGAACTTTTTAACATCTGAGTAGCGGATCTTACCAATCTTCTCTTTTCCAAATCCATCTCTGATAAAGTGATCATAATTGAACTGATAGTTGGATTTGGTGGTGGGCTTTAAGTCATACTTGCGACTGATATAACGATCAAACATATCGTTCACTGTCATCGTCTTTGCCGCGTTTGGATTGATACCGGAATCAATATCCATTCGGATCTGCTTCTCCAACTCTTTTAGTACAACAACCGGAATGTAATAATTCCTGATATATAGACGCATTTCCTTTTACAAATAGTCTTAACGGAACGCATGGGATATCACTTATGTTTATCTGAATAGTTTAGGTTCCATCATAACATCATCATGTAACTCCAGTTCCCGATGGATTTCCCGTTATATTCAAACTTTTTTTCATCGAAAAGGGAAAATCCGTTCTTTTCATAAAATTTGCAATTTGCTACAGAATTTGTAAAAAGTGTCAAAACTTCCCCGTTGGCTCTTTTAACAAACGGAATCAGGCATTCCTTTAAAAAAGCGCTTCCGATACCCTTTCCTTCATCCTCTTTTTTTACCGTGAAAAGACTTAAATACCAATGCTTTCCCTCGAAATCATGGCAGGGAGCCGAAGCAAGTTCCTCCATAGCACTCCATGCATTCACCTTCTTAAATCCCCCTCCAAGCCATACTTTCATCCAACCGGCCTTTAAGTAATCACCATCTGAGGGTCTAACAAATTCAGGTGAACAAAGTTGTGCTACGGCAACTGTTTTTTCATTTTCTTTTGCAATGAAGAAAACACACCCGTTCCGCTCCCAATTTGCCTTAAATTCGCAATGAATCAGCGCGTTCAAAAAACGTTGTCTTCGTCGCTCATTCGAAATATATAAGCTGAAATACTCGTAATCTGCAAAGGCTTCCGCCGCAAGTAAAGCGCAATGTTGCAAATCTTCACGCTTCATCATCGTATATGTTAAAGGAATAAGTTTTATGTTATTCATAGCGCTATATCCTGTAATATAATTCCTCTACAAACATGCAAATGGAAGTAAATCTTTTATTCCCACCTTTACCAGCTTATTCTCATAATCATTAAGAATAACCTTAATATCCGGACAATACTCTATCAGCATTTGTCTGCAATTTCCGCAGGGTGCTATGACTTTATTAGGAAAATCCTTATGAACCGCAACAATGGTGTCAAATTCCCGTTCTCCTGCAGAGATAGCTATTCCCATAGTGATATATTCCGCACATGAGCCATGTATCCCATCGCAGTTCACACCGGAATATATGTTGCCGTTTTTACACTTAACTGCGGCACCTACCGTATGATTGTACTTTTCACCATCATAGTTGCTTTCTAACTTCGATAAAGCTACGTTTATCAGTTCCAAGTCTTCTTCGCTTATATCATAAAAAATCATAATTGCCTCCACAAAGCGGTGCTATATTGGAATAATGCTTTATCGACGGTATATGTATCAGAGCCGCTCTTCCACAATACTT
This sequence comes from uncultured Lachnospiraceae bacterium, assembly GCA_902781895.1. Taxonomy (GTDB): domain Bacteria; phylum Bacillota; class Clostridia; order Lachnospirales; family Lachnospiraceae; genus Eubacterium_Q. The sequence goes on along the minus strand of CACZLA010000013.1, from coordinate 2,703 downwards.
TTTAAGCAGATACCAATAAGCCTCATTACAAAGGTAATGCGTTGCTGTTTTCGATATAGTGCTTTTAATCCCGGATACAGCCAATCGTTCTGCAATCTTACTAAGGTCAAGTATTGTAGCCAGTTGTATTCCTTCTATTTCCGCATTTTGCTCAATTCTAAATGAATCCGAAAGATTCTTGTCAGTGCCGAAGAGATATACCTCATCATAATCTGCATCGAGTTTATCAATATCTCTTTTTAAGCCAGAATAAGAATTGGTCAAAAGACTATGTTGACCAGATAATGTATTTACCAGTATTTCTGATGAATTGTTTTTGCCTTTGAAACCTATGTATAGTACTTTATTCATGGTTGTTGTTCCTGCCAAGTCCTGACTAGTCATCGTAGATAATTCTGGAATATATTCTCTGATTTAACTGGCTATTAATGTTTTATTATCCAATCTATGATTCTTATCATGCTTTCCGCTCTCGAAGCAAAATCTTTATCAAACAGAGACTCGAACCATTTATCAAAAGGCACAACTGCTAACGAATGGTTAAATACAAAGGCAATACTTGAGGGCGGCATAGGCTTGTCGTTTACAGCCCAAACTCCTTTGAGAACTTCCCATGAACTTGTTGAAAGCAAATAGGAGGTTTTCAGACTATCATTATTATAAATGGCACCTTTAAGTTTATCTTTGACTGTTGTGAGCCAGTAATTTATCTTCTCTTTTTCTTCCATTGGAGTTTTGTAGTGGTCGTAGAGGAATTGAGCTTTCTTGATAAGGTCCGCCAATCTGCCATCGTCAAAGAGTATCTTTGAATAGATGTATTTATATACTTCAACAGGGTTTTTATCCAGCCCATCAACCAATTTCTCGTATATGTGAAAATGCTCTTCGATCAGAATGCCTTCGACTCGACGGCTTAAGAATTCGTTTTTATTGCTGAGGACAATCAGATCAATATCGGAATACTCAGTTGCCTTCTCATACGCAAGAGATCCACTCAACAATACCCCATATATACTTTGGTCTTTTTTTAAGGCTTCTATTTCAATATCCAATAATTCAAACTGCTTCAATATTCTGAACCTTTCTCGCCTTGTTTACAAACTCCGATTTGCTTAACCGTTTATACTGTAATATAACTAATCCTTCATCCTCATACACCAGTCTATTGCATTTTTCATAATCTTAACATAACCATCGCATATCAGACTGTCAGTTGTATGTCCCGGTGTAAAACAGCATATTCGTCCTTTTCCAAATTCACTCACCCATAATCCCGGCTGTATGCCATTCTTTGATACTGTTTCTGCCAAAATGGTTATCCTCTTATCATCAAGGATCTTCATCTGATAATGCTCATCAAATACAGGAAGAGTGAAATCCTTTACCCCTTCACATATCGGATGAGCTTTGCTTACTCTAATCGATACTTCACATTGTTCCGGGTGATTAACAAAAACAGCATGTATCAGATTGGATACAAGCGGATGGTTTTCATCAAGATCAGTTGTTGCGGCATGCACAGCAATAAATCCGACACCAGATTCGATCATCTTAAGGAATGTTTCGTTCCACTTATCATCACACCATACAGGAGTAGGAATCTGATCATTCTCAATAGGATCCTTAAATGAAATCAGCAGGTCAATATCCGTATTATCATAGAGATCGTCAGGATTAGTGGTATATACAACTGTCCAATCATCTTGTGAAAAAAGTATTCCTGCTAAAGGCTTTATCGTATCTCCTTTATGCCAGTAATCATCAACCAAAAATAAAACTTTCTTCATTTCAAACTCCTCCATAATCGTATATCCTGAAATATAACTAACTCTATTACATGTTGTTCCACAGCTCAAAAATCCTTTGTGGTAGTTCATTCAGATCCTTTCCCAAATACGATATATATTCCTCTTCAATCGTCTCAGGAAGATTCAAATAAAAACCTTCTGAATTAACTCCATACAGTTCACTTGCGCCATCAGAACCTATTATTATCGTTTCTGCCGGCAGAAATTCCTTTAATGCTTCATTGAGTTCTTGTAAGGATTCTAGTCTGTCCAACATTAACCAGCTGATTCCACCAATGTCGCCCTCTCCACCATTGTGTTTTTTCATGAACTCGATGTACTGGGCTGGCAGCGGAACCCCCAAAACACTGCTTATTTCTTCACCATCATATGGTTCATTAAATTCAAAATCATTCCAATCACACATAATCGTCCATTCCTTTGTTAATAAAATAGTAATATTATTGTTCCTGCAGTTGTTTTAATAGTGTTTCCAACTCTTTTGCATGATAGTACTCATCCTTCACATTGAGGGAACTATCATAGAACAGGGCAACAATCTGATTTTGGTCTGGTCGACAAACAATGCATCTCGTATTCTCCTGAGTCCAGATTCTGGGCAGGATCTGCCCTTCAATATTCTCCATCAGATTTTCTACACTACCGTGTATAACCAGCTGCTCAAATAGGTCATAGGATTCCAATTCCAAATCTCTTTTTATAATGTCAAAAGACTTCTCCTGCAAATTGGCTATGGCAACTATGGCAATATCATTCTTTTCTATAAACTCATTAAGATTCATTTATTGTATTCCAATTTATTCTTCCATCAAGGATTATGTATTACATTTCTCTTTCCACTATTGGCAGTTCCTCTTACTTCTTCGTGGTAAAAGTAATCTACAATTGTTGGATG
>CACZLA010000012.1 GCA_902781895.1 uncultured Lachnospiraceae bacterium | reverse complement strand
CAGAAGGCGTCAAACTCTTCCACCATCTGCCCCTGCATAACACTGTCATAGAGGCCGCCGTTGGTGTTGGAACCGGGATCTTCCGAATATTCCTCAGCAAGTGCAGCAAAGCTCTCTTCGGTGGCGTCGCCGTCCTTCCACTCCTGCAGAATCTCTTCAGCCTTTGTCTTAGCAGCTTCTTTTGCTTCATCGGTGTAGGTTCCGTCTTCCGCTGCCTCTGCCTTAATCAGGATATGGCGAACTGCCACGGTGGGATACTGCTCTTTAATCTCCTGTGGGGTAGGGAGCTTTCTGATGAATTCCATAGTCATTTCCATAATAATTCCTCTTTTCTTATATCAAATAAAGTTCATTTTTAAGCCTCGAACATAATAACACTTTATCGCGTTAAAGTAAAGAAGTGTTTTTGCATTATATTTGGTATTGTTGCGAATTCCAAGAAAACGTTCACAAAAACCTGTATACGCATTATTGCGAATGCTAAGAGAACGTTCACACAAACCTGTATACGCATTATTGCGAATGCTAAGAGAACGTTCACACAACTCCGCTGCTACGCAGCTCTACTACTTGCTTCGCAAGCAGTTGTGTGACCATTCTCTTAGATTCTTATGAATCCCGACTAAAAAAAACAGCACTTTGCAAGCAAGCTTGCAGTGCTGTCTTTTTATTCGGTATTCGCAATAATGCTTTATCTCTTTGAGAACTGTGGAGCACGTCTTGCGCCTTTGAGACCGTACTTCTTTCTCTCCTTCATACGAGGATCTCTTGTGAGATATCCTGCCTTCTTGAGGATAGGTCTGAACTCATCATCAGCTGTTGCAAGTGCTCTTGCGATACCATGTCTGATGGCACCAGCCTGACCTGTGAATCCACCACCATATACGTTTACTGTTACGTCGTACTTTCCTTCTGTACCTGTTACACCGAAAGGCTGTCTAACGATAACCTTAAGTGTCTCAAGTCCGAAGTACTCCTCGATATCTTTTTTATTTATAGTGATCTTTCCGCTTCCCGGTGTTACATAAACACGTGCAACGGAACTCTTTCTTCTTCCTGTACCGTAATATCTTGTAGATTTAGCCATTTAAGTTCCCTCCTATCTTACTTCTTGATCTCTAAGCTTTCAGGTTTCTGTGCCTGATGCTTGTGATCCGGTCCTGCATATACAAAAAGTTTCTTGTACATCTGTCTGCCAAGAGGTCCCTTTGGAAGCATACCCTTAACTGCATGCTCGATAACAAATGTAGGATCTTTCTCAAGTTTTTCCTTAAGAGTTGCTGACTTGATTCCGCCAACATATCCTGAGTGATGATAATAAATCTTATCATTCAGCTTGTTACCTGATACTTTGATCTTCTCTGCGTTGATTACAATAACATAATCACCTGTGTCCATGTGTGGTGTGTAAGTAGGCTTATTCTTTCCTCTTAACACCTTTGCGATTTCTGATGCAAGACGTCCAAGTGTCTGTCCCTCTGCATCAACTACGTACCATTTTCTTTCAATGGTTGATGCTGTAGCCATATAGCTCTTCATCTTTTGTTCCTCCTTTTTCTCCGGCAATCTCACGATTACCCTACTCGTCTGCTTCCCATAGTCCGCTGCAAAGCTTTTATGTTTCACAGAGTAGTCTACTCAGGTAACACTGCGACGGATGTCCGATCCCGACACAGGCCTTCACCGTTTTCGACTCCATATATCTATAACAGCAATGCTGTTATGCACAACAAACAAGTGACTAAGGCAGTCACAGAAACATATTGTACTTCATTCCACCACTATTGTCAAACACTTTTTATATGCGTCAGGCCTTTTGCCGGAGCAGTGGGTCCTGCCATCTGCCTGTCGCAGGATTCTATGGTATCTTTCATCGAATCCACAGATCTACGTCCCATTCCAACCTCAATCAGAGTTCCGGCTATTATCCTGACCATATTATACAGGAAGCCTTCTGAACTGACCCGGATCACCACTACTCTGGGATCCGATTCACTTCTGAAAACCGACGCCTCCACAATCCTTCTTACAGTACTTGTAACCTGCGCTCCCGCAGAACAAAATGCAGCAAAATCATGTTCTCCAACCAGATACTCTGCAGCCCTGTTCATCGCTTCAACGTCCAGCTCACCATATATATGATGCATATACAGTCTTACTGTCGGAAGCAGAACACTGTCATTCCATATACGGTACTCGTATGTTTTGGTTGTCTTAACATACCTCGGATGGAAACCATCCTCTACAGCTCTCGATTCAACCACACGAATATCTTCCGGAAGTCTGACATTCAGAGCATCTCTGAATTTTTCTGCAGGGATTCTGGATTCTGTGTCAAACACACATATATTTCCAAGAGAGTGAACTCCCGCATCGGTCCTGCTGGCACCTGCTATCTCAACATCTTCTCCCAGCAGATCCTTCAGTACATCCTTCAGAACTCCTTCGATAGTACGGGCATTACTTTGAATCTGCCATCCGCTATATTCAGTTCCGTCGTATGCAACCCTTAAGAGTACTCTCATATTACCTCTTTCAAATTATGTCTATTTCAATTATTGTCTATTTATAATGTCAATTTCAAATAATCATAAGCAGTATTGAGACCATGATCAGAAGTACCATAAACAAAAGGACTATATCGTCTACCCAGGTAAATGCAAGAGTATTTATAGCATTTCTTCTTTTCACCGAAGTATAACCTCTGCTTTGCATAGCTGTACTCTGTCTGATCGATCTGATGACTGCACTTTTTATATTCGGTATGGTCAGCAGCACTTCTTTTCTTGCACCGCCTCTCAGTCTTGACCCATCATTTCTGATTCCTCTTGCCTTCTGAGCTCTGACACCATGTAATCTCTCCTTATAAATACGAGGAAAAAAGTACAGTGCGATACTGACTCTTTTTGATGCTTTTGCCCCCAGTCCAAACCCTTTACTGAGTCCGTCAATTATTCCGGCCTGATCCAGAGTATTAATTATCGCATTAAAGACCAGTGTAAAAAGCAGCAGCTTTAATGTTATATAAAGTCCCGTCTTTACAGACGTCGCAAATATAAGTATCAGTCCTGCCACAAGCTCCATGGCAAATGCACTCAGTGATCCTACTGCAATCCTCTGAAAGCTGACCCTCGAAATAAAAATGAGAATGACCGCCAGAAATACATTTATCAAAAGCGGTATTATTTCCCAGGAAACGAGTGTAATAATTAAATAGCCTAGAAGCAGATACAGCTTTGTTCTGGGATCATAAGTTTTCAGTTGTCCTATCCTTCTACTGTTATTATGCATTTTCCTTCCCTGCAAAGCCCTTCGATAATCCTTCTTATATGTTCTATACTGTTTATATCCAGTCCGGCAAATGGTTCATCTATAAGTATAAAATCGGGACTGAGAGCAAGCGCTCCGGCTATGGACACCAGCCTCTGTTCTCCTACGGACAGAGAAAGGGGTGACCGTCCCCACAGTTCCTCCTTAACTCCCACAAAGGAAAGGACAGATTCCGCCATTTCCCGAGCCTTCCTTTTTGAAATCCCGTCACTCATAGGTCCGAACATAACATCATCCAGTACAACATTTTCAATAAACCCATCTTCCGAATACTGAAAAACATATCCTATCTTTTTATCCAGCCCCACAAATACTTCTCCCTCATAGGGCTTCAGAAGTCCTGCTATAAGCTGGAGAAATGTAGTCTTTCCGATTCCCGGAGCCCCGGTTATTCTGTATGCTGAGCCGGCTTCAAATCTGCAATTCTGATTATCAATGATAAGGCTGTTATCATATCCGAATGATACATTATGTAAACTAATCCCCGACTCAGTCTTCTGGTCTCCGCCATTTATGAATCTTTCGATCCTAATTTCTTTTTCCTTTGACGAGAATCGCTTATTATACTGCATACCGTCAACATCTATCTCAATAAGACGTCCGTCTCTCATTTCGTAAAGCTTATCGGTAAGCTCCAGAACCTCTTTTTGCTTCGAGAAAATGATAACCGTCTGATTTCTTTTCCTGGCACTCTTAATGATCATATTTATATACTTTGCAGACGCCCCTATTCCCTGCATGCTGAAGGGTTCGTCAAGTACAAGAAATTCGCTATGCATCATAAGAACGGCGGCAACCGCTGCTCTCTGCTGCTCAGAACCACTCAACATGCTGTAGTTCTTGTTCTGCTTTCTGGCCAGGTCATATTTCTTTATATAATACTTCGCTCTCTTTACTATCTTTTCCTTTTCAATCCCCTGATTCTCTGCACCGAAGACCATATCTTTTCCCACATGATCAAATACTATGGACATTCTTGGATCCTGATAAACCATCCCGCACATCCTTTGCAGTTTTTCTATATCAAGGATTGAAAAGGGATCAAGACCGGATATTATTATTTTTCCTATTTCAGACGGTCTGTTTATCCCTGCAAGATATCTGGCAAATGTACTCTTTCCGCATCCATTAAGTCCGGTGATTCCAATGATCTCACCCTTATTAACATTCAGGTTTATCTCACTCCCCGGTATCTCGGGCATATTCAGTTGTTTGATCTTTATATATGGAATCATGATCAGACTTCACCTAATAAATAATTTAACAAAATCCGAAAAACTTCGAAAAATAATGGCATCTGCAAAGCAGATGCCACATTTTGTTTTATAAACTAAAACCCTTATACGAGCTCAAGAATAACCTCGAGAGCACCGTCACCCTTACGCTGAGCTATTTTTACTATTCTTGTATATCCACCTTTACGTCCGGCATACTTTGTAGCATACTCACCGAAGAGCTTCTCTGTAAGATCTACCTTCTTGATTGCCTTCTTCTTTCCTTCAGCATCCTCAGGTATCTCTGATACAGGATAAAGAACCTTGAGCATTTCTCTACGAGCATGAAGTCTTGAAGGCATATCCTTCTTAACTGTCTTCTCTTCTGTATCATAAACAGTAACCTTCTTACCGTCTACAACTTCCTTTACTCTCTTTCCGTCCTTATCCTTACGAGCAACCTTAGCCTGAACCTTTACTTCTGTAAAGTTATCCTTTTCCTTAACACCAAGTGTTATAAGGTGCTCTGCTATCTTTCTGACTTCCTTAGCTCTTGCTTCAGTTGTCTTTATCTTTCCATGATAGATAAGCTGTGTAACCTGACTTCTGAGAAGTGCTTTTCTCTGATCAGATTTCTTACCAAGTTTTCTATACTGTGCCATTTTATTTTATCCTCCTTACCTCCGCATCTGCGGGGTCTTCACTGTGCTTACTAAACCTTCAGCGTGAGTGGTTAAATGCATTCGCATTCTTTAGTTTTTATTCTCCTGAACTGAGAGAAAGTCCCAGTTCGTTAAGCTTTGCAAGAACCTCTTCAAGCGACTTACGACCAAGGTTTCTTACCTTCATCATTTCATCTGTTGTCTTGCTGCAAAGCTCTTTAACAGTATTAATATTTGCTCTCTTAAGACAGTTGAACGAACGAACACTAAGCTCAAGTTCATCAATAGTCATTATTTCAGCAGCCGTTGCCTCAGTCATTTCAGGCTTCTGTTCCTGGATAATAGTCTTATCCTTAACAACCTCTGAAAGATTTACGAACTGATCAAGATGCTCAGTAAGTATCTTTGCCGCATAGCTGATAGCATCATCAGGGGCAAGAGATCCATTTGTAAATACATCGATTGTGAGCTTATCATAATCTGTTATCTGGCCTACACGAGTGTTCTCCACGATAACATTTACTCTCTCTACAGGTGTATAGATAGAATCTACAGCTATAACATCTATAGATGTCTCACGCTCTTTATTCTTGTCAGCACTAACATAACCACGACCGTTAGTAACAGTGAGCTCCATATCAAGTCTTGCATCCGGACCGTTCAGGTTTGCGATAACAAGATCGGGGTTAAGAATCTCCAGATCTGAATCCTTGCTGATATCAGCTGCTGTAACAACCTTATCTCCTGATGCTTCGATATAAAGTGTCTTTGGTTCATCACTTTGTGAGTTATTCTTTATGCAGAGTTCCTTAATATTCATAACTATTTCGGTGACGTCTTCTTTTACGCCCGGAATAGATGTGAATTCATGAAGTACACCCTTTATTTTGATATAACTTACGGCTGTTCCAGGAAGAGATGAAAGCATAACTCTTCTAAGAGAATTTCCGAGAGTAGTTCCATAACCTCTCTCAAGGGGCTCTATCACAAATCTTCCATATTTGTTATCATCTGACTTCTCGTCAACGACTATCCTTGGTTTATTAAATTCGAACATTCATTAACCTCCGAATACTTTATTACTTAGAATACAGCTCGACTATAAGTGTCTCATTTACAGGAACATCTATCTGTTCTCTGAGAGGTATCTGAATAACCTTTCCTGAGAGTTTTTCGAAATCTCCTTCAAGCCATGCAGGAACAGATACACCTGCATTTGCTTCTGTGATATCCTTAAATCTCTGAAGAGACTTACTCTTCTCCTTAATTTCTATTACATCTTCAGGGCTAACCTTATATGATGGAATATTTACAGTTTTACCATTTACTGTAACGTGCTTATGAGAAACAACCTGTCTTGCCTCACGTCTTGTTCTTGCGAATCCGAGACGGAATACAACATTGTCAAGTCTGAGCTCAAGCATCTGCATCAGGTTTGTACCAACAAGTCCCGGCATACGCTCTGCCTTCTCATACATGTTACGGAAAGGCTTCTCCTGTACTCCATATATAAACTTTGCCTTCTGCTTCTCACGAAGCTGAAGTCCATATTCACTAACTTTCTTATTTGCTCTTGCGTTCTTTCTATGAGATGTCTTATTAACTCCAAGATATTGAGGCTCAAGGCCAAGTGATCTACATCTCTTGAGAACCGGTGTTCTATTAATTGCCATTCTAAATGTACCTCCCTATCAGACTCTTCTTCTCTTTGGTGGACGACATCCATTGTGTGGAACAGGAGTAACATCCTTAATTGTGAGAACCTCAAGTCCGCATGCAGCGAGGGCACGAATAGCTGCCTCACGACCTGAACCCGGACCTTTTACCATAACATCAATTGTCTTAAGTCCGTAAGGAGCAGCAGCCTTTGCAGCTGTCTCTGCAGCCATCTGAGCAGCATAAGGAGTAGACTTCTTTGATCCTCTGAATCCAAGTCCACCTGCACTTGCCCATGAGAGTGCATTTCCTTCGGAATCTGTTAATGTTACGATTGTATTATTAAATGACGCCTGAATATGTGCCTGTCCATGCTGCACATTACGTCTGTTACGCTTTTTAGTTACTTTCTTGGTAACTTTATTATTAGCCATTAACTTATATCCTCCAAATCAATATTTACTTCTTCTTGTTAGCAACAGTCTTCTTAGGTCCCTTACGTGTACGGGCATTGTTCTTTGTATTCTGTCCACGTACCGGAAGACCCTTTCTGTGACGAATGCCTCGATAGCAACCTATCTCCTGCAGACGCTTGATATTAAGCGCTGTCTCACGTCTGAGATCACCTTCAACCATAACGTTCTCGTTGATGTAATCACTGATCTTTCTTACTTCATCATCTGTAAGATCCTTTACTCTTGTGTCGGGATTAACACCGGCAGTCTCAAGAATCTTTCTTGATGTTGTAAGACCTATACCATAGATATAAGTAAGACCGATCTCAACACGCTTGTCTCTAGGTAAATCTACACCTGAAATACGAGCCATTAATTCTACCTCCAAATTAATCTTTTCTAAAATGTTTCTTCAGCCGCTTTGTCACGACAAATGTCATGACGATTCATCATCATTAACGCGCTGATGACCGCGTTCTGTCTGTATCAATTATATGATACAAATTGCCCTACCTTACATTAAAACCTCTGACATGTAGATACTCATATCTTTGGCTTTAACCAGGTAGAAAACGCACAAAACAAGGTGACTTTTCGTCTGATGGGCTAAACACCTCGTAAAAGTCTCCTTACAAGAATTGTAAATATGATTATCCTTGACGCTGTTTGTGCTTTGGATTTTCGCAGATAACTAAGATTCTGCCTTTTCTTTTAATGATTTTGCACTTATCGCAAATCGGTTTAACTGATGCGCGTACCTTCATTAAAATACTCTCCTTTCCAAAAGTGTCCTGCAAATGTCTATTCTAACATTTATTCTTACCAAGTGCAAGAACTTTCTTAAATAAGTTTTTTCCCTTAAATCAGGAACTTATTTTGCTCTCCAAGTGATCCTTCCCTTAGAAAGATCATAAGGTGATAAAACAACTGTTACTTTATCACCGGGAAGTATCTTGATATAGTTCATACGCAGCTTTCCGCTTATGACAGCAAGTATCTCATGACCATTTTCAAGCTCAACCCTGAACATGGCATTCGGAAGCTTCTCTAATACTACACCTTCGCACTCAATTTCGTCAGCTTTGGACATATGTTCACTCCTTTATTATATAAGATCCCTCGCTTCGCTCGGGATGACAAATCGCATCCAACTTAGCTCAGGATAACAAACTGTATCCACTATCCAAGAATCTCAACGATATCAGCAAATACTGCATCCAGATCCTTTGTTCCATCTACATTCTTTACTATTCCCTTTCCGTCATAGTAATCAATAAGTGGCTGTGTCTGCTCATGATAAACTGAAAGTCTGTTAAGAACTGTCTCCGGCTTGTCATCATCTCTCTGAATCAGCTCGCTTCCACAGTTATCACATACTCCCTCAGTCTTCGGAGCATTATATTTTATATGATATGTAGCACCACATTTTACACATGCACGTCTTCCTGACATACGTGTTACGATATTCTCATCAGGAACATCTACGTTGATAGCATAATCAACTGCCTCACCAGCCTCAGCAAGTGCATTGTCAAGTGCCTCTGCCTGTGGGATGGTTCTTGGGAATCCATCAAGTACATATCCGTTTGTGCAGTCATCCTGATGTATACGATCTATTACAAGATCAACAACAAGTGAATCAGGAACAAGCTCTCCTGCATCCATGTAACCCTTTGCCTTCTGGCCAAGCTCTGTACCATTCTTTATATTAGCACGGAAGATATCTCCAGTTGAAATGTGTGGTACATTATACTTATTACAGATCATATCTGCCTGAGTACCTTTTCCGGCACCAGGAGCTCCAAGCATTATTATTTTCATATGCTACTCCTTTCCTTCTCTCGAAAACAAAACTATCTTCTTCAATAAAACTACGTAAAGTCACCCCAAGCGAAGTGAAGTATCTTCATATTATTTATAAAGATTCTTCGCTTCGCTCAGAATGACATTTATAATTAACTATTTAAGAAACCTGAATAGTTACGAACTATCATCTTTGACTCAATCTGCTTGATAGTCTCTATGATAACACCACAGATAATGATAAGTGATGTACCACCAAATGAAACCTCAGCATTGAATCTACCATTAAAGAATATTGGTATAAGTGCAACAATGATAAGTCCGATAGCTCCAATAAGAACTATATAATTAAGAATCTTATTCAGGTAATCCTGAGTTGATTTACCAGGTCTGATACCCGGTATAAATCCACCCTGCTTCTTCAGGTTATTTGCTATCTCCATAGGATTGAATGAAATGGATGTATAGAAATAAGCAAAGAAGAATACAAGAAGTATATATACTGCAAGTCCGATGTATGCCCAAGGATAGCCCTCTCTGAACCAATAGTTTGTGTTCATTCCTTCAAGGATCTTGTTGGCAACCGAACTCTGTACATTTATGTTGAACAAGTTCTTAATTATTGTCGGTATAGACATCAGTGTAGATGCGAAAATGATCGGCATAACGTTTCCGGTATTAACCTTAAGTGGAATATGCGATGAATTTCCACCTACCTGTCTTCTACCCTGAACCTTCTGCGCATAAGATACAGGAATCTTTCTCTCTGCATCATTAAGTGTAATAGTAAGTACTGTTGTAACAACAACTATTGCAATGATTATAAGCGCAGCAAGTATCATATTTACTGTTGATTTTCCCTTTACAAACATCTCGTACAGATTGAAGAAATCGTTAGGCATACGAGAAACGATGTTTATAAGAAGGATGATAGAAATACCGTTTCCGATACCCTTCTCTGTTATCCTCTCACCGAGCCACATGATAAATGTACTTCCGGCTGTGAGTGTAATAACGATTACAGCTACTGAAAGGAAATTGTAATGGTAAAGAAGTCCGGCACGTCCGAATCCAATAGAAAGTCCTATACTCTCAATAACTGCAAGAGCAACAGACACAACTCTTGTAATTGCTGTCATCTTCTTTCTACCATCAGCTCCGTCCTTCTGCATTTCCTCAAGTGCAGGAATAGCAATTGTAAGAAGCTGAATGATGATCGATGATGTGATGTATGGTGTTACAGACAATGCAAAGATTGTCATTCTCTGAAATGAACCACCTGTAAATGAACTCAGAAGCGAAGATGCTCCCTCACCGAGATTGTTATTGAAGAAATCTCCAAGTTTTGAAACATCTATTCCCGGAGTTGGGATAAGCGAACCAAGTCTTACAATTACAAGAATAAAAAATGTAAATATAATACCATTTTTTATTTCTTTAATTTTAAACGCATCTCTAATGGTTTTAAACATTTTAAACCACCTCTATTTTTCCGCCTGCTGCTTCTATCTTCTCAACAGCTGTCTTACTTGCTGCATCAACAGAAACTGTAAGCTTCTTACTCAGTTCTCCATTTCCAAGAATCTTTACGCCATCACGTGGATTCTTAATAATACCAATCTCTTTAAGAGACTGAACTGTTACAGTAGCACCATCTTCAAACTTGTTAAGGTCTGAAACATTGATAGCTACGATATTCTTTGTATTTCTGCACTTAAAGCCTCTCTTAGGTATACGTCTGAAGAGTGGCATCTGACCTCCCTCGAAACCTGGTCTTGGCGCTCCGGAACGAGCCTTCTGACCTTTATGTCCCTTACCGGCTGTCTTTCCGTTTCCTGAACCATGACCACGACCGCGTCTGAAGTCATCACGAGTTTTTGCGCCTGCATTAGGTGCAAGATTTGATAAATCCATCCTCTTAGACCTCCTTATTCTTCAACCTTAAGTAAATACTCTACCTGCTTGATCATTCCCTTTGTTGCAGCATTGTTAGGAAGTTCAACTGTTCTGCCTGTCTTCTTCAATCCAAGAGCCTCAACAGTTCTTCTATGCTTAGGAATACAACCTATAGGTGATTTTACTAATGTTACTTTTAATGTATCTGCCATCTTTCCTTACCTCCTAGTTAAGAATCTCTGCAACAGACTTACCACGAAGTCTTGCGATTTCTTCCGGATCCTGGATGGACTTAAGTCCCTCGATTGTAGCAAGAACTACGTTCTGCTTGTTGTTTGAACCAAGTGACTTTGTACGAATATTCTTATATCCTGCCAGATCAAGCACACTACGTGCAGGACCACCGGCGATGATACCTGTACCTTCAGGAGCTGACTTCAGAAGAACTCTAGCGCTTCCGAACTCACCTGTATATCCGTAAGGTATACTTCCATTCTCATTGATAGGAACTGTAACAAGCTTCTTTATAGCATCTTCCTTAGCTTTTCTGATAGCCTCAGGAATTTCTGCTGCTTTACCGATACCGGCACCAACGTGACCGTTACGATCGCCGACTACGATAAGAGCTGAGAATCTCATGTTACGTCCACCCTTAACAACCTTAGTTACACGCTTAATTGCAACTACGCTATCGTCAAGTTCTAACTGGCTTACATCTATTTTTGCATGCTTCATTCTTATGCTCCCTCCTTATTAGAATACGAGTCCGGCTTCTCTTGCAGCCTCTGCAAGTGCCTTGACCTTACCTGTATAGATAAAGCCACCTCTGTCAAATACTACCTCTTTGATGTTAGCTGCAAGTGCTCTCTCGGCAATAACCTTACCAACATAAGCAGCTGCATCTGTATCATTTGTCTTCTTTAATTCGGAAGCAACTTTCTTCTCAACCGTTGAAGCAGAAACAATCGTCTTACCAACTGTATCGTCGATAACTTGAGCGTATACATGATTATTACTTCTGTAAACGGCAAGTCTTGGTCTTTCAGTTGTTCCGCTGAAACGACTTCTAATCTTTAAATGCTTCTTCTGACGAATAACATTTCTTGATTCCTTGTTAATCATATCTTACTCTCTCCTTATCTTACTTCTTACCGGCCTTACCGACCTTACGTCTAATAACCTCATAGTCATACTTGATACCCTTGCCCTTATATGGCTCAGGAGTTCTTGTTGAACGTATCTCTGCTGCATACTGTCCAACCTTCTCTTTATCAATACCTGATACTACGATCTTGTTATCTTCTACCTTTGTCTCAAGTCCTTCTGGATCTTCCATCTCAACCGGATGTGAATATCCAAGATTGAGTACAAGCTTCTTACCCTGCTTTGCAGCTCTGTAACCAACTCCGTTAACCTCAAGAGTCTTTGTATAACCATCAGTAACACCGATGATCATGTTGTTAAGAAGTGTTCTTGTAAGCCCGTGAAGAGCTCTGTTTCTTTTTAAGTCATTAGGTCTTGTAACAGTGATTGTATCACCGTCCATCTTAATCTCCATCTCAGGAGCAAGAGCTCTGCTGAGTTCTCCCTTAGGACCCTTGACTGTCACCTTATTATTTTCTGCTATATCTACTGTTACACCAGCAGGTACAGCGATAGGCATTTTACCGATACGTGACATTTTGCCTTTCCTCCTATTATTATTCAAAGTTATTTATAATAACCAACTCAGTTTACGCCGCCTGCCCTGGGCTCGACTGAAACACAGCCAACTCGATTCCTTCTGAATCGAGCCCTGGGGCACGCCGGTGCCCACAAGGCACTGCGGCTAACTACGGAAAAACTCTTCGAGTTTTTCCTACTGTTCAAGATTTGCAAAGCAAATCTTGAACTCTACCAAATAAATGCGAGCACTTCACCACCAACATTCTGCTTACGAGCTTCCTTATCTGTAAGAACACCCTTGTTGGTTGAGATGATTGCTGTACCCATTCCTCCAAGTACCTTTGGAAGGTTCTCTGTATCAGCATACTCTCTAAGTCCCGGCTTAGATATTCTCTTGAGACCCTTAATAACTCTCTCGTTCTTATCCTTACCATATTTAAGTGTGATTCTGATCACATCGAAGTTACCTTCTTTAACAGTTTCAACGGCACTAACATATCCCTCGTCAAGAAGGATCTTTGCAATCGCCTGCTTCATCTTAGATGCAGGTATATCTACTGTATCATGCTTCGCAGTATTTGCATTACGTATTCTTGTAAGCATATCTGCAATTGGATCGCTTATTGCCATTATTTATTACCTCCATATTATTTATAAAACAACAGATTTCACCTCATCAGTCAGCTTCGCTGACAGCTTGGCCTTTTCGGCGCGCTAAGCACTTGCCCCCGGCAAGTAGCGCCCTCAAGGGGAAGCCTCTTACCAAGACGCCTTGCGTACGCCCGGAATATCTCCATTATAAGCAAGTTCTCTGAAACATACTCTGCAGATACCATACTTTCTGAGGTATGCATGTGGTCTACCACAGATCTTGCAACGTGAATACTCTCTTGTAGAGAACTTCTGCTTTCTCTGCTGTTTTACCTTCATAGCTGTCTTAGCCATAGTTTATTCCTCCTTACCTCTTGAATGGCATACCGAAGAGTCTGAGAAGCTCTCTTGCCTCTTCATCAGTATTTGCTGTAGTTACGAAAATGATATCCATTCCCCTAACCTTGTCTACCTTATCATACTCAATCTCAGGGAAGATGATCTGCTCCTTGATACCAAGTGCATAGTTTCCTCTTCCGTCGAATGACTCAGCGCTTACACCACGGAAGTCACGAACTCGTGGAAGTGCAAGGTTTACAAGTCTGTCTGCAAACTCATACATTCTCTCACCACGAAGTGTAACCTTACATCCGATAGGCATGCCCTCACGAAGCTTGAAGTTAGCTACTGACTTCTTAGCTTTAGTAATAACCGGCTTCTGACCTGATATAGTAGTCAGATCCTTTACTGCTGACTCAAGAATCTTACTGTTCTCCTTAGCCTCACCAACACCCATGTTGATGACTATCTTCTCTAATCTTGGAACCTGCATAACATTCTTGTAGCCGAACTTGTCTGTCATTGCTTTTTTGATTTCGTTCTCATATGTGTCTCTTAATCTACTCAATGTATTTTCCTCCTTCCAAGATTAATCTATTTTCTCAAGCTTGCCATTTACCTTGGCTACTCTCTTCTTATCCTTCTGGGTTCCGGTAAAGCCAACTCGTACAGGCTGACCCTTATAAAGGTACATAACGTTTGATATATCGATAGGTGCTTCCTTCTCAATGATACCACCCTGCTGATTAGAATAGCTTGGCTTTGAATGCTTAAATACCATGTTGACGCCCTCAACGATAACCTTACCGTTCTTTACATCAACTGAAAGCACCTTGCCTTCCTTATCCTTATCTTTTCCGGCGATAACCTTTACAAGGTCACCCTTCTTGATCTTTGATGTTGCCACGATGCTACCTCCTTAAAGTACCTCAGGTGCAAGTGAGATGATCTTCATGAATTTCTTCTCTCTAAGCTCTCTTGCAACTGGTCCGAATATACGTGTTCCCTTTGGATTGTTATCGTCCTTGATAATAACCGCAGCGTTCTCGTCAAATCTGATGTAGCTTCCGTCCTTACGATGTGATCCATGCTTAGTACGAACTACAACAGCCTTAACAACATCGCCCTTCTTTACAGTTCCACCAGGTGTAGCTTCCTTAACAGTTGCTACAATGATGTCACCGATATTGGCATATCTTCTGGTTGATCCGCCAAGTACTCTGATGCAAAGGAGTTCCTTAGCACCTGTGTTGTCGGCAACCTTAAGTCTTGATTCCTGCTGTATCATGTTCTCCGACCTCCTTACTTAGCTCTCTCGATAATCTCAACAAGTCTCCATCTCTTATCCTTTGAGAGAGGTCTTGTCTCCATTACTCTTACTCTATCGCCCTTTTTGCACTCATTGTTCTCATCATGTGCCTTGAGCTTATATGTTCTCTTTACGATCTTGCCATAAAGCGGATGCTTAACATTGTCGATGATTGAAACAACAATAGTCTTATCCATCTTGGCGCTTGTAACAAGACCAACACGTGTTTTACGTAAATTTCTTTCCATTGTTTATCTCCTTTCCATCACCGATTAAGCATGTGCCTTTTCAGCTATAACAGTCTGAATACGAGCAATATTTCTTCTGACTTCTTTTATTCTACCTGTATTCTCCAGCTGATTTGTTGCATTCTGGAACTTGAGGTTGAACAGTTCTTTTTTAGCATCTACGAGCTCTGTGTTTAACTCGTCAACTGACTTAGACTTTAACTCTTCGATAAATTCTTTAGTTTTCACTATTCATTACCTCCTTCCAGATCAGCCTTTGAAACTATCTTACACTTGATAGGAAGCTTATGTGTAGCAAGTCTGAGCGCTTCTCTTGCTTTCTCCTCCGGTACTCCGGCAACCTCGAAAAGAACTCTTCCCGGCTTAACTACAGCTACCCAATATTCAACGGCACCCTTTCCGGATCCCATACGTACTCCGATAGGCTTTGATGTAACAGGCTTATCAGGGAACATATCAATCCAAACCTTACCTTCACGTCTAAGGTGACGTGTGATGGCAACTCTGGCTGCCTCTATCTGATTTGACTTTATCCAAGCAGGCTGCATAGCTATGATTCCATACTCTCCACGATGAAGCTTATTACCTCTTGTAGCCTTACCCTTCATTGAACCACGCTGCTGCTTACGATATTTTACTCTCTTTGGCATTAACATAGTTATTTCGCTCCTTCCTTCTTACTCTTAGTTGGAAGTACCTCACCATGGTAAATCCAGGTCTTAACTCCTACCTTACCGTAGGTTGTATCAGCCTCAGCAAAACCATAGTCGATGTCGGCACGAAGAGTCTGAAGAGGAATTGTTCCCTCACTATATGACTCTGTTCTTGCCATATCAGCACCACCAAGACGTCCTGACACACTTGTCTTGATTCCAAGAACTCCACCCTTCATAGCTCTACCCATGCAGGACTTCATAGCTCTACGGAATGAGATACGATCCTCAAGCTGCTTAGCGATATTCTCAGCAACGAGCTGTGCGTCTGTATCCGGTTTCTTGATTTCCTTTACATCAATGATCAGTTTCTTCTTTGTAAGCTTCTGAACGTCGCCCTTAAGCTTCTCAATCTCAGCTCCACCCTTTCCGATAACAATACCGGGCTTAGCTGTATACAGGCTGATCTTAACTCTGTCTCTTGTTCTTTCAATATCTATTTTTGAAATGCTTGCATCATAAAGTCTTTTCTTAAGATATTTTCTTATGTTGTAGTCTTCAACAAGGTTGTTTGCGAATTCATCGTTCTTTGTATCAGCATACCACTTTGAATTCCAATCCTTGATAACACCAACTCTCAGTCCGTGTGGATTAACTTTCTGACCCATTGCTTTCCTCCTATCTTTCGTCAAGCACTACTGTAATGTGGCTTGTTTTCTTCTCAATCCTGTAAGCTCTACCCTGTGCTCTTGGGTGGATTCTCTTCATTGTAGGTCCTTTGTTTGCAAAGCACTCTGCAACATAGAGGTTCTCAGCCTTAAGACCACTGTTGTTCTCGGCATTAGCTACAGCTGACTTAAGCAGCTTGTAGATAATCTTTGAACCCTTACGATTGTTATACTGCAGGATAGCAAGAGCTTCGTTTACATCTTTTCCTCTGATGACATCCAGTACGAAACATGCTTTTGTTACAGAAACCCTAGCGTAAGAAATCTTAGCTGAAGGTCTTGTATCTTTATTCTCATTTCTCTCTCTTTTGACTTGAGATCTATGTCCTTTTGCCATTTCCTACTCCTCCTTATCTACCCTTCTTCTCATCCTTGCCATGTCCTCTGTAAGTTCTTGTAGCAACGAACTCACCGAGTTTGTGGCCTACCATATCCTCTGTTACATATACAGGAATATGTGTTCTACCATTATGTACTGCTATTGTATGTCCAACAAATGAAGGGAAGATAGTTGAACGTCTTGACCATGTCTTAATAACTTCCTTCTGGTCATTCTTATTAAGTTCATCAATCTTCTTGAGCAGACTTGCATCTGCAAAAGGGCCTTTCTTAAGTGATCGTGCCATGGTTTTCCTCCTTACTTAACATTCTTACCTAATCTGTTTCTGATGATCATCTTGTTGGACTTATTCTTCTTCTTTCTCGTCTTAAGTCCAAGTGCCGGCTTACCCCAAGGTGTAGAAGGACCCGGTCTACCGATAGGTGCTCTACCTTCACCACCACCGTGTGGATGGTCATTAGGGTTCATAACAGATCCACGAACTGTAGGGCGGATACCCATGTGACGCTTACGTCCAGCCTTACCGATATTTACAAGGCTGTGCTCACCATTTCCTACTGATCCGATAGTTGCTCTTGACATGATAGGTACATATCTCATCTCTCCTGAAGGAAGACGAAGTGTTGCATACTTTCCTTCTCTTGCCATGAGCTGTGCTGAATTACCTGCTGAACGAACAAGCTGTCCACCCTTACCAGGTACAAGCTCGATATTGTGAACTTCTGTACCTACAGGAATGTTTGCAAGTGGAAGGCAGTTACCTACCTTTACTTCTGCCTCAGGTCCGTTCATAAGAGTATCTCCAACCTTAAGTCCTGCAGGTGCAAGGATATAAGTCTTTGTACCATCAGCATAAACGAGAAGAGCTATGTTAGCTGTTCTGTTAGGATCATACTCTATAGTAGTTACCTTTGCAGGTATATCATCTTTATTACGCTTAAAATCTATGATTCTGTATTTCTGTCTGTTTCCGCCACCATGATGTCTGACAGTAATCTTTCCCTGATTGTTACGACCTGCTGTCTTGCTCTTCTTAGCGAGAAGAGACTTCTCAGGCTTATCTGTTGTGATTACGTCAAAATCAAGACCGGTCATATTCCTTCTGGAAGGTGTATATGGATTATATACTTTGATTCCCATCTTGTTTCTCCTTTCAAACTATCCGTCTATTCTACAGACCCTCAAAAAGCTCTATATCTGCACTGTCAGCTGTAAGCTGTACATATGCCTTCTTGCTCTTTGATGTCTTTCCGTATACCATTCCACGTCTCTTTGTCTTACCTTCGCAGTTCATAACGTTTACTTTAGCAACCTTAGCGCCATCGAACATCTTCTCAACTGCTTCTTTGATCTGAGACTTGTTTGCGTCCGGATGAACAAGGAATGTGTACTTCTTCTCTACCATTGCGTTCATACTTTTCTCAGTAAGAACCGGTTTTAATATAACGTCGTAATACTTAAGATCTGCCATTATGCGTACACCTCCTCTAAAGCCTTAACGGCATCCTTTGTCATGATAAGACTATCATACTTAAGAATGTCATAAACATTGATTGCTTCTCTGGCTTCGGTCTTTACGTCCGGAATGTTTCTAGCTGAAAGGATAACGTTCTTGCTGTCTCCCTCTGTAATGACAAGTGCCTTAGATGCCTTAACATTGTCAAGGATCTGTGCAAACTCCTTTGTCTTTGGCTCGTCCATTGTAAGGCTGTCAAGTACGATGAGCTTGTCATCATTAACCTTAGCTGTAAGAGCTGAGAAAAGAGCAAGACGTGCTTCTTTCTTATTTATCTTCTGTGAATAATCTCTTGGCTTTGGTGCAAATACAACACCACCGCCTGTCCACTGAGGAGCTCTGATGGAACCCTGTCTTGCATGACCTGTTCCCTTCTGTCTCCAAGGCTTTCTTCCACCACCACGAACCTCTGAACGTGTAAGTGCGCTCTGTGTACCCTGACGCTTAGCAGCAAGGTGAGCAACTACAGCCTTATGAACAATTCCTTCATTTATATCTACACCGAATATAGCGTCGTTAAGATCTAACTTCTCAACTTCTTTACCTTCAGTGTTAAATACTGATACTGTTGCCATTTCTTAATCCTCCTTCCGTAAGTCTTATGCGCCGGCCTTAACAGACTCTTTAATAACAACGAGTGACTTCTTAGGACCCGGAACAGCACCTCTTACAAGAATTATGTTATTCTCGGCATCTATCTTAACAATTTCAAGGTTCTGTATTGTAACCTGCTCAGCTCCCATATGTCCGGGCATCTTCTTACCCTTCATAACCTTGCTGGGATCTGAAGCCATACCGTTTGAACCTGCGTGACGATGGTACTTTGAACCATGTCCTGAAGGACCTGAATGAAGACCATATCTCTTGATACCACCTGCGTATCCTTTACCCTTTGACTTAGCAGTTACATCAACCTTATCTCCTTCAGCGAAGATGTCAGCCTTGATAACTGACTCACCGGGTACATACTCAGAAGCATTCTCGAACTTGAACTCTTTGATGAATTTCTTTGGTTCAATTCCAACCTTCTTAGCACGTCCAACTTCTGCCTTAGTAGCTCCATGTGGGTTACGAACTACTTTCTTTCCAGAACCGTCCTTTGTTACTATCTTTTCTTTAACTTCTCCGAAGCCTACCTGAACTGCTTCGTAGCCATCATTCTCAACTGTCTTAACCTGTAATACTTCACAAGGTCCTGCAGCAAGAACTGTTACGGGAATGAGCTGTCCCTGGTCGTTCCAGATCTGAGTCATTCCAACTTTTTCTGCAAGTATTGCCTTTTTCATTTTCTGAATTCCTCCTAATTTGATTTACAGCGGATTTCTTACCTTATTATATGGTAGAAATCATTCTAAATAATTTACAGCGGATCATCTTTACCCCGGTTCTTGCCGTGCCGGAAATGATCATTCTAAATATGCTACATTTTCATATGCAGGAATTTTGTAAATGCAGTCAATTAGGTACTGTATTATTTCATTCTCATATCAACATATACTCCGGCAGAAATATCAATCTTACGAAGTACGTCGATTGTTTTCTGATTTGGCTGAGCAACATCGATGAGTCTCTTGTGAGTTCTCTGTTCGAACTGCTCTCTACTATCCTTATACTTGTGAACCGCTCTAAGAATAGTAACCTTTTCAACCTTTGTAGGCATAGGAACAGGTCCGCTGACCTTTGCACCTGAACTCTTAACAGCCTCTACTATATCCTTTGCTGCCTGATCGATAAGTTCATGATCATATGCCTTAAGTGTTATTCTCATTACTTGATTTGCCATAAAAAAAGCCGCCTCCTTTTCGCACTTTTTGATATGTGCAACAAGCGGTGACTGTACAACTATCCCGGGTGTTTCCTGACTTTTCCATAAAAAAGTCGGATTTTCATCCGTCATCTCTGACCCGCGTCAGATGGTATGGTACAGTGACTTGTCGCCAGTTTTCTCTGAAACTTGACATTCGCTCCACGATATTACCTGCTCCTGCAGCAGCAACTACCGCTTCTACGCTATCAACGTCACAGCAAGAGACATATTACCATACCTTACCATCTAATGCAAGCACTATTTTTAGTTTTTTTATTTTATCTGTAAATCTGTGTGATTTTTGACAATCTAATTCACTGCCAGTTCATTACCTTCATCTATAATACTTCGAATAACAAATATAAATGGTATACTCACGATAATAATAACACCGACTCCCGTACCTAATATAAATGTAAGAAAGTCAAACGGATATACAGGAATACGCATAAGCCCGAATCTCAGAATAGCCAGAACACACTTACAGGCATAACCCAGTCCTCTGCCGATTATAAGAGATATAACTGAACCTGCAACTCCCTTTACCATCATCATTCCATCACTATGTCCGGTTATTGCAAGAATAATATAAACTGTAGCAGTTATGGAAATTACCAGCCCTGTTAATGCCATGATATTTTTCTTAATCTTCATACTCATCACCCTCCCTGTTTCTTCTATAATATATAGTACAGGAAGAATGTTGATAATAATTTGCACGCATTCAAAGGAGTTTTGAATAGTATCCTATCCTTTTTTCTGCCGACTCCACCATCTGTCTTGCCAGTGTTTCGGGTTCAAGAACAATTATGGAGGATCCATAGGACCGTATCCAGGCGGCAAATTTATTTATTCCGATAACATCATCTTCATATATATAGTATTCTACCTCTTCGTCCTCAGCAGGAAATGGACCCGTAAAATGTCCATCTGCCTTAGCCCCCAGATCATGCTTTACTCTATCGGCCACTCCGAACTCATCATATATTTTAATCTTAACATGTTCCGGCTCGCTGCTTTCAGCTCCCCAGAGTATCCTGAGTTTTTCATCCAGCTCCTTCTGAAGCTCATCACTTATTACCACTTCTTCGCCAGTCGCATCCACCACCTGCTTTATCCTGTCGAGTCTGTAAAACGCCATCCTTTCATTATAAAACGCCAGATACGTAAAGTTATTATCCACATCAAAAACTATTTTCAGCGGCTTAACCACATTTTTATACAAGGTCTTATCTCTCGACACATATACAACCAGGCAGCTCTTTCCCTGCTGTATATAGCTTGCAAGCTCTGACATTATCTTGTAATCATGATCATTTATCTCGGATATATTATTTTTGATAAAGTAATTATCCTTCTTTCTCATAAGCTTCAGGTTATTACTCTTCATAAAATCTTCCAACGCCACAAACTCACGATTTGTAAGGACTATGGATATATCCTTCTGGTAAGGAACCGTTACTGCCAGCTCCACATCATCATATTTACCGGCATGAAGAGCCTTTACAAACTCCTTGCTGTATTCAAATGATTCATAGTCTTCATCAACTGCATAAAGAACTATGGACAGTTCCATATCACTCATTATGGAAATGATATCATCATAAAGAACAGTCTTTGGAATCCCGGTCAGAGTCACAAGCTCATTTATGGAATAATTAAACTCATCCGAATCCATAAGTGACAGGAGAAGGTTCAGTCTGTATAACGAATTTTTCAAAAGCTCATTATTCATTTACAATCCCCGCCTTCCTGTATCTTTCTATGGTCCTCCGGGCAGAGAACAGCATCATTTCCCGAAGCTCCGGAGGTTCAAGAACCTCCATACTGCTTCCGAAGCTTCTAAGCAGCTTCGCAAGATCCTTAACGCCTCTCACTTCGTCTTCATAATAAATATAATCATCCATACGGGTTATAGTACATTTGGTTCTGTACTTAAACTTATTTCTCAGCTTATCCATGATATTGAACTGATCCACAAACCTTATCTTTACCTTCTGAAGCGGATCTGTTGAGATAGAAAACATATCATAGAAAATATCCATATAATGTACCGATGCATAGAGATTATTCGGTTCATCAGTCACTTCAGCTGCTTCAATACGGTTTACAAGGATTACCATATCCTGATCATCATCACATTTCTGCCCGATCATATACATACGATCCTTATCAGCTACATAAGTGACCAGTCCCGTTTTAAACCTGAACTGAGATGACTCACCATATCTGTCTCTATATGTTATGTTAACCACATATCTTTCATAGGGTATTTCTTCTATTTTCTTATAAATGCTTTCTGCATCGGCAGTTCTGGCAAAGCTCCTACCCAGTACCTCGAATTTTTCGCCGGAATCCAGTTCATCATCATTGTAATATGCCCTCACCAGCTTCCTGGATACATTCTCCAGCTGTGTACTGAACGGATGAGTCTTCCCGTATATTTCGATCTTTTCAAGAATGTCC
The DNA here is from genome assembly GCA_902781895.1 of uncultured Lachnospiraceae bacterium. Classification (GTDB taxonomy): domain Bacteria; phylum Bacillota; class Clostridia; order Lachnospirales; family Lachnospiraceae; genus Eubacterium_Q. Next base: position 89,282 of record CACZLA010000012.1, on the reverse strand, counting down.
AATGCGTCGTCTTCCGAAAGTGTAAGATTTACCGGAGCCTCCTTGCCGACTATATAGCTTCCATTGGCATCCTTTATGACCATTCTTGTTTTTTGAAGATTCGGAAGTATGTTTTTCTCAAGACGCTCTTCTATATGGCCTCTGTCTATCGATCCCTGATAGGAATAATCCGCATATTCTTTTGCTATCTCCCGTACACTCATAGGTCTGTCTGATTTCTGAAGAATAAGCAGAACCACCAGCTGAGCCACATCTCTTTTAAATGAAGATTCGTAAAATGTTTCCTCCTCACTTTCAGCAGAACTGTCCATATACCAGCCCTTTTTCGGAGTGCCCAGAATACTAAAGCCCTGCTTCTTAAGTTCCACCACATCATGCTTAACAGAGCTTTCCTTCACATTATATTTTTCCATCAGATACTCCAGAGTCTTCGGACCATCCTTAAACTCCTGAAGCAGCTTCTTCTTTCTTTTATCTCCTTCTCCGGCCATTAATATACCCCTTTTACATTCAAGAATTTCTCATGATATGGGTGTCATATCTCATTTATTTATAACACATTTTGATTTTCTTGGATAGCAAAAAGGAGACACACTTCGTAACGAAATGCATCCCCCCTTTATTATAGTATGGGTGTATTATATTTTATTCTTTCCAATAACCCTTATCGTTGAACCAGTACTTAACACCGTCGATCCAGAGATACTGGCTTACAGGATACCATCCGTTATCCTCATACCACCAGCCTGTGCTGTCCTGCATCCAATGTCCGCCTGAGTACTCCTCTACCCATGCACCATCATCTCCGAGCCAGCAGCCATCACGGTACTCGCCGTAATCCATATATCCGTCAGCTGTGAAGAAATACCACTTACCGTCTATCTTCATCCACTCGTTCTTTGGATACCAGCCCTTCTGATCTGCGAACCACCAGCCCTTGGCATCGCTCTTCCACTCTGCCTTTGATGATCCTGCTACACCGTTAGCATCATACCATCTGCCGTTGATCCATTCATTTGAAGGCTTTGTATCTTCCTTCTTATCATCTGACTTCTTTGTGTCTTTCTTAGTGTCGTCGGACTTTGACTCATCCTTCTTGTTGTCGTCCTTCTTGTTGTCGTCCTTCTTGTCATCATCCTTCTTGCCATCATCAGGATCTACTTTTCCACCTGAAGTAACTTCTTCAAGACTGATATTGTCAATATATACATGATGAGCTACATTCTCATCGATATCAGCAAACTTTCCAAGACTTATACTGAACAGAGCATCTGTATCTGTATCACTTGTCATCTCAAATTCTTTTTCAAATCTCTGCCATGTTCCTGTAAGACTTATATCATTATCTCCTGAATAAACAGTCCAATCATTATCATCTGCTCCGTCTCTCTGCATTACAACGCTTATTGTACGATCAACAGAAGCTCTTGCATCTAATGAAAGCTTATACTTCTTTCCCTTCTCAAGGGTTATGCCTCTCTGCTTAACCTGGACATTCCAGTCAGCAGTTCCTACTGTTGAGATTGTAGCATCCAGAGCATTATCATTTCCTTCCTGGATTGAATCAACGCCAAAGGTTGCTGCTCCCGGTGAATAAGCTCCGCATTCATATCCTGCAAGTCCTGAATCAAATGAGCTGTTCTTTATTACAGAATTCTCTCTTATAGCTACGTTATCCAGATAATAAACACCCGGCTTTGTAAACTCAAATACTACCTCGCTGTCAGCTCTGTCAACCTTTGAAGCAAAATCCAGACTATACTCAAAGCTCTGCTTTGATGCTCCGAGTACAGGAACAAATTCCTTACCTGCAACTGAAGCCTTAATTCCATCTGAAGCTCCGTCAGTGGTATATGCATCAAAACTGAAGCTGTACTTTCCTGCTGCCATAGGAGCAAGCTCACTCTGTGAAACTACTACAGGATTTGCCTCTGAGGCACCTTCAGGAACCTCAACCTTAACAGAAAGCTCTCTCACACCGTTATCGTTGGTTACTGAAACAGAAGCCTTATCATCTTCATCAATCTCCCAGTATCCAAGTCTCTTCTCACCCTGATCAAATGATCCGTTATATACATAGTTTCCGTCAGGTCTTACTGTTTTCTCAACAGTATCAGGAAGCTCTTCTCCATCTGTATGCTTAAGAGTTACATTTGATATGGTTACAGGTGAAGTACTTCCCTGATTACCAAGACAGAACTCCAGACTTCCGTTAGGATCGGATTTATCATTCATAGTAAATGTATATGAATAATGGTTATTTTCCGGATTCTCTGTATCCTTTGTTGTTACATCTATCTTCTCATCTCCGAAGTATCTTGTCCAACCATTGTCAGGTCCTTCTATATCAACAATAATACTTCTGTCTTCCTCTGCGTATGCGTCAAATGAAAGCTCATATGTCCATCCCTTATGCATAGGAATACCTGTCTGCTTTAACTGCATACTGTAGTCAACTCCACCGACTGCAGAGGGATTGATAGTAATTGCATTATCTTCTATATCATATGTTGTATCATCGGAATCAGCCTCGAGATGAAGTTCCCAGTTCTCCTCGTCAGAATCTTTATCCTTGATATCATTACTGAAATCACCGTTTACTACAAAGTTACCATTTTCATCAGCTTCTCTGTAAGAGATTTCCTTCTCAGGCCTCTCTGCCTTTTCTTCCATCTCTTTGTAAACTTCTTCATCCTTCTGGTAAACTCTTACATAGTCTACATCATAGCTCTGATTTTCCATATCATTTACAGCTGCTTCATCCGGATATCCAACCCAGCTTCCACCTACTGCAAGATTGAGGATAATATAGAAATCCTGATCAAATGGTGCAGGATAAGTAAGCTGTCCCTCATCATCCTTACCTGTATACCAGTCATTAGTTGTGTAAACCTCTTTACCATCTACATACCATGTAAGATGATCCGGCTCCCACTCTAATCCGTATACGTGATAATCCTCATAGAAGTCTTTCTCAGCTTCTGTTTCATATGTACCCTGATTTGATCTATGACCTGATCCTGAGTTATATCCATAGTGGATAGTATGGTAGGACTCTCCAGTATCCTGTCCCATAACCTCCATGATATCTATCTCACCACACTGTGGCCACTGTCCGTAATTTGTTTCATCTGAAGCCATAAGCCAGAATGCCGGAAGATAACCCATTCCCTTAGGTACTCTTGCTCTCGCCTCAAAATAACCATACTTGAAATCGTTCTTTCCCTGTGTGTTGATACGTCCTGAAGTATATGTATAATCCTTATAGTTGAAATCACTTCCGGATGTATCTGAAAGATCTACCAGAGAAACATCTGAAAGAACTACGTTTGCAGCTGCTGATCCTTCAGCTGTATCATCTATCTTTCCGAGATTTATCTGTGCTGCTACTTCTCCTTCATTGCATTTGCCCATGGTAAATGTGATGCTGTATTCAGTCTCTTCAGTTCCCACTGTTACTGTATCATCCTCATATGGGGTATATGTGGATGTATTTGTAACAGAAAGCTGAATCTTCTTTGCTGTGTCTGAGCTTGCCTTGAATGAGAATTTATAATCATGTCCCTCAATCAGTGTAAGTCCGGCCTTCTGAATCTGTACATGCCAGGCTTCTGTTCCCGGATCAACTACTGATACATTTGCTTTTCCGTCATTAAAACCAACTGTGGCATCTGTTGAATATTCAGGTCCCCAGTTAGCTATTGTAGTTCCCCAGGTGTCATCAAATGTATTTCCGGTAAACTTTTCCGAACCGGAAGAAGCTGAGCTACACTGTGTATTATCTACCAGCTTAGCCTCTGAAAACTCTACATTCGCAGCTGCTGTTCCTTCAGCTGTATCATCCAGCTTACCAAGGTTTATCTGTGCTGCTACTTCTCCTTCATTACATTTACCCATGGTAAATGTGATGCTGTATTCAGTCTCTTCAGTTCCCACTGTTACTGTATCATCCTCATATGGGGTGTATGTGGATGTATTTGTAACAGAAAGCTGAATCTTCTTTGCAACGTCGGACTTTGCCTTAAATGAAAATGTATATTCATGGCCTTCAATCAGTGTAAGTCCGGACTTCTGAATCTGTACATGCCAGCTTTCAGTTCCGGGATCAACTACTGATACATTTGCTTTTCCGTCATTAAAACCAACTGTAGCATCTGTTGAATATTCAGGTCCCCAGTTAGCTATTGTTGTATCCCAACTGTCATTAAAGCTGTTTCCTTCGAACACATCAGGATCAACAGCTTCACCGCCGCCACCTGACTCCTTCTTTTCAACTGTTGGTTTGATACTGAGTATTCCGGCTCCCACATGGATGTTCTCATCCATATCATCTTCACTGACATATCTCTGAAGCTCTGCATTAACCCAACCAGGCTCATGTGCTTCTACATTCCAGTCAGCTGTATTAATCTCAAAGCCGTCAAACTCATCACTCCATACAAGGTCGTAGCCATCATCACCCGGTTTAAGATCATTATCCTTGGCATACGCTGAAAGCGGCATACCGGAGATAACAAGTCCGGCCGAAAGAGCTGCAGCTACAATTCTACTACTCAATCCTTTCATTCTTTTCTCCTTTCAGATTTTTTTCGTACATTTTTGATAGTTTCACTATATACAATTCCGAATATTTTATATATATTAACGAATACCAAAAATACAAAAATGATGAACTAAATTAATAGTCAACAAAGGATATATATGATATCATTGTAATAGTATAAAAAATACACAAAAGGTGATTCATTATGAATAGTACCGAGGAATATTTCAGTCCCGATAATGAACTGCATAGAGCCCCCGATGAAGAGATAGATTTTTTCCATTCCGTATGCAACGGAGATATGGAAAAGGTCTATAAAAACTGCGAAGAACACCGTTTTATGGATACTGAAGGTGTCGGGAAATTATCAAGAGATCCGGTGACAAATCTCAAATATCACCTGGTTGTTACTACTGCGCTCATAACAAGGAATTGTATAGAAAAGGGACTGGAACAGGAAAAGGCTTTCAGAATGAGTGATTATTATATAAGAAAACTGGACGACGCCAAAACAGAGAAAGCCGTTGAGGAGATTCACGATGCCCTGGTGCTGGATTTTACGGGAAAGATGCGACTGCTGAAGAAAAATAAAGGTATATCAAAACCCGTCAATCGTTGTCTTGATTACATATATTCACATATATACGAAAGAATAACCACAGAAGAGCTGGCAGAATACTCCCATGTTTCAAAGAGTTATCTTTCCAGACAGTTTGTAAAAGAGGTGGGCATTCCCATCAGTGATTATATAAGAGAAAACAAGATAGAAATCGCCCAGGAAAAGCTTCGTACAACTGAAGAAAGCATACTGGATATATCCTGCATGCTTTCATTTGCTTCACAAAGCCATTTTATTGATGTTTTTAAAAATATAACCGGCATGACTCCAAAACAGTATCGCACCATTAACAAGGGTAGCAGATGGTCAATATCCTAAATAATATTGCTATTTCGTCCATCTTGCTGTTGATCCGCAGGGAAGACTGAGCCCTGTATCTCTGACGGGAAGTCCTATCTCGTCTGACATAACCGAACCGCCGTGAGTCTTCATGATAGTTTCGGATATCATATAATCCAGAACCGATGGAGCAAGTCCGGTGGTGTACATATTTATCAGGAAGAGTATGGCATCGTCAGCAAGTATTTTCTGAGTCAGCTTTATAAAATCATAAATATTTTCTTCCATTTTCCAGGTTTCACCCTTTGGTCCTCTTCCGTATGAGGGAGGATCCATGATGATAACCTGGTATTTATTTTCTCTTCTTATCTCTCTTTCAACAAACTTCTTGCAGTCATCCACCAGCCATCTTATAGGAGCATTCTCAAGTCCTGAGGTCCTGGCATTTTCCTTTGCCCATCCCACCATTCCTTTTGATGCATCAAGATGTGTAACCTTCGCTCCCGCCATGGCAGCAGCAAGAGTTGCACCGCCTGTATATGCAAATAGATTGAGAACCTTTATATCAGCATTTTCACCACTTAATCCTGCCTTTTTTCTTTTTTCAAGTTCTCCTTTTACAGTGGTAAATATAAAGTCCCAGTTGGCAGCCTGCTCGGGAAATACACCCGTATGCTTAAAAGCAAAGGGTTTCAGGTTAAATGTTATCTCACTGCTTCCGGTTACACCCTTTTCAGGCAGCTTATAATCTATCTGCCATTCTCTCGGAAGATCAAAGAATTCCCACTCTCCTCCGCCACGATTACTCCTGTGATAATGTCCGTTCAGCTGTTTCCACTCCCGGGAAACTCGTTTTGTTTTCCATATAACCTGGGGATCGGGTCTGAGAAGTATATACTCACCCCATCTCTCAAGTTTTTCTCCATTTGTACAGTCAAGAACCTCGTAGTCCTTCCATTTATCTGCAACTATCATATATTTCTCCAATTCATATAGTTCCCGGTACTAACACCAGGCGCCGTCCGTTTCTAATCCGTAAAACAGTATTTATCTATACCATTGGCAAGCCCCTGAACCATGGTATCCTGGAACGAAGGATCAGCCATAAGTGTATCCTCATTAGGATTAGTCATAAATCCCATCTCGATAAGAGTAGTAGGTACTGTTGCCCAGTTGTTTCCCGTCATGGTATCAGTCTCCCACACACCTCTGCTGGAAAAGCCTGTGGCAGCCACATACTCATTCAAAATACTATCCGAAAGGACTCTGCTTTCACTATACATTGAAGGAATATACGGATTTGAAGGAGTGATACATATTGCCATGGCACCACTTGCCGAAGAACTGTCAGAACCATCCGCATGTATACGAAGGAAAACATCCGCTCCCGCATTATTGGCTATAGCCGCTCTCTCCGAGCAGGAAATGCCGGTATTATTATCGTATCTTGTAAGAATAACTGTATAACCTCTCGCCTCAAGTTCTGCCTGAAGCTTTGTAGCTATCTGGAAGTTCAGTTCATACTCCGTAAGTCCTGAGGAAGAACCGCGGGTTCCGCTTGAATCAGCAGCCTTCTGTTCTCCGGCTCCTGGACCTATAGGTTCCGTACCGCCCCTTACCACTGAAGAATGACCGGGATCCAGAACTATAACTTTACCATTTGACGAACCGCCTGTGTTCTGTCCCTGCTGATCCTGTTTATCCTGCTGTTCCTGCTGCTGCATCTCTTTTTCTTTCTTCAATTTTTCCTTCTCTTCCTTCTGCTTCTCTTTACTGTCAGCATCATCAGGCGTTGCATCCTCAGGAGTCGCATCTTCCGGTGTAGCCTTGTCCAAAGAAGCCTTGTCCGGGGTTGCATCCTCCGGTGTAGCTGCCAGTTCTTCCTCAACAACCTCGGTAGTCATTTCCACACCGCGCCCGCTTTTATTTTCTTTTTTACCGCAAGCTGCCAGCCCCAGTACAATAAGTACCAGGACCAGCAGATAACTCACATATCTTTTCATTTAATCAATCCCAACATTTAATCTCTGTATTTACTGAGAAGCTTGACATTTGCCTTTTCAGTAGCATTAAAATAGCTTTCGATCAATGCCATATCACCGCTATATGGTGTATACCAACTCGTATTCTCATAGTATGTCTGATAGGCCTCTGTCTGGAATATGTAACCATGTCTTGCATATACATCATTGATAGCCATCTGTATCTCATCCTGAGTCATATTCTTAACTTCTGATTCGCTGAGATAATATGTATTCAGATCATAGCTTCCACTTCCCGAACTACGGGCAGAGGAATTTGTAGTGGTATCTACCCTTGTTTTTACCGGAGACACTCCTGAATTAATACTTTCTTCAAGATCATTTGAACTCATCTCGCTGTCTACCAGATCTCTCTTAAGATCTGCAAGTGAATCATATCCCCAGAACTGATATTTCACTTCATTTCCACGTGAATCTCTAACATGTGGATTGAATTCAATCTCATTGTCCGTATCCTGACTGTTTGATGCAGTAGCTACACAGTTTCCGGATTCATCCAGATAAAGGTCATAGAATACAGTTGCTGTATAGTACCCGTATGTTCCGTATATCTCGGTGTCATCTTCTTCACCATCAATATTGCAGCTTACGGCATATATCAGAACCACCTGATTATGATGTGACAGTGTCTCTCCTGCCTTTTCATGAAGGAAATAGTATCCTGCATAATCATAGGTTGCAGATGAAACTATCTCATCATTATAATCAACATCTGAAGAAGCATTGCTTCTTGCCGTATTCTTCATAGTATCCAGTGCATCTGTGGATATCTGTGAGCCTGAAGAAATATAGTTTGAAAGTCCTGTAACTTCGAATTCCTTTGAAGTTATATCAGGTATCTTTCCATACTCCTGAAGACATTCATCTATATCATCCTGTCCGCCGTCGAAGGAAACAACCACCTTATCTCCGTTGCTGAGTCCTTCCTCTTTGTCTGCACTGAATGACCATGTGTTAACAGGATATATACTGCTGTTATTACTTATCTCTACATAACCGTTGGGATCAGAACCAAGGAATTTTACCTCTATATCACTGAAGAGATCAAAGGTTTCTGCATCCTCCAGACCTTCAACTGTATATTCGATATCCGAATAATCAATCTCCACATTCAGATCAGTTTCTATCCCATCTTCATCAATAACCCATTTATATACTATCTCATCACCATTGGAGAGATTCTCCGACTTATCAAGTGAGCCGGATATATAGTTTTCAAACAGATGCTCTGCTGCAGAGCCAAACTCTGAATTTTCTTCAGCCTTGCTGCTCTTAAACTTTACCTTATCCTCATAATCATCATAGAAGCTGTCAACATCGAAATATGCCGAAGCTTTTCCTATGGAATTATAGCCAGAACATTCGATAGTCATATAATCGTTCAGATCTATGGTTGTAGTACGAAGGAACATAAAATATACAAGAACAGCGATACCTATAAGTGCAACAAATCCGCAGACGAGTCCTATGATAAGTCCCTTCTTCCCGGACTTCTTCGGTGCATTACTCTTCTTAGAACCATCTGAATAGTTCGGATAACCCTGTTGGTTTTGCATGTTGCCCTGTGGATAGCCCTGCTGGTTCTGCATACCACCCTGTGGATAGCCCTGCTGGTTCTGCATGCCTCCCTGAGCGTAACCCTGCTGGTTCTGCATGCCTCCCTGTGGGTAACCCTGATGACTCTGGTTTGTAGTTTCTCTGGACATCAGCTTAACCGGAGCACCACAGTAAGTACAGAACATTACATTTCCACGTATCTCTTTCCCGCATTTCTCACAAAACATACTAACACCCCTTTTTCTTCACTAAGTTTTATCATAACTTTTCTACCAGTTTCGTTCCTCCATAGGCAGATATTCTCTATGCTCTCCCACATATTTATATGCAGGTCTGATTATCTTACCCTTATTTGAAAGTTCCTCAATCCTGTGAGCTGACCATCCCGGAATTCTCGCGATGGCAAACATAGGAGTAAACAGCTCTACGGGAATCTTGAGAACAGAATAAACGAATCCGCTGTAAAGGTCCACATTTGCACAAACCGGTTTATGAACATTTCTGTTATTACATATCAGATCCTTGGCAAGTCTTTCTATCCTGTCATAAAGCTCGAATTCTTTCATAAAGCCCTCTGCCTCTGAAAGCTTTCTTGCATATTCCTTCAGAACCACAGCCCTGGGATCGGAAAGGGTATAAACGGCATGTCCCATACCGTATATAAGACCGGTTTTATCAAATGCTTCCTTCTTTATTATCTTTTCCAGATATGATTGTACCTCTTCATCACTGTCAATATTTTGCACATTTGCCTTGAGATCTGCAACCATCTGCTGAACCTTGAGATTTGCACCACCGTGCTTAGGTCCCTTCAGTGAACCGAGAGAACCTGCAACTGTAGAATAGGTATCTGTTCCCGTGGTGGAAATAACATGCGTGGTGAATGTTGAGTTATTACCTCCACCATGCTCCGCATGTACAACCAGACAAATATCAAGAACCTGTGCCTCAAGATCTGTGAATGAAGGATCCGGCCGAAGAAGACGAAGTATATTTTCCGCCGTGGAAAGCTCCGGCTTCGGTCTGTGAATGACCAGACTGGAATCCATAAATCTATGTCTGTAGCTCTGATATCCATAAGCCGAAATGACAGGGAATCTGGCAATAAGACTAAGGGACTGTGCCAGCACATGTCTGAGACTGATATCATCCGGATTATCATCGTAGGAATAAAGAGTAAGAACACACCTTTCAAGAACATTCATTATATTTCTGCTTGGTGTTTTCAGTATGATATCCCTGTTGAAGTTTTCAGGAAGAGGTCTGAGTCTTCCCATTATCTTCATGAACTCATTTAATTCCGTTTCTGTAGGAAGTTCACCGAAAAGAAGCAGAAAAATGGTTTCTTCAAAACCATGTTTACTGCCCTTAAATCCCTCAACCAGTTCTTTCACATTGTATCCCTGATAATAGAGTTCTCCATCAATAGGTGTTCTTTTTCCGTTTTTTTCTCTGAAACCGGATACATCGGATATCTCCGTAAGACCAGTCAGTACGCCACGTCCGTCAGAATCTCTGAGTCCTCTTTTAACGTCATACTTCTTATACAAAGACTGGTCTATATTTCCGGTCACGCTGATCCGTTCGGTATACCTCTTAACCAGCTTTTCAAGATCCATGAAACTTTCCATATTTCCTTAATTCTCCATATGTTAATCCTAAATCTCTATAATGATCTTCTCAAATGCATTTATAACTCTCGTATCATTATATTTATCTTCTCTTTTGAATTGTCTTCCGTAAGACAGATGAACATGTCCATGAATAAACAGTTTCGGTTGATATTTATCCAGAAGCCTCCGAAAGCACTCAAATCCCCGGTGAGGCATATCATCACCGTCATTCAGTCCTCTTGCGGGAGAATGGGTCACCAATATATCAATTCCTTTATAAAGCTTCCGTTTCATGCGCAGCTTTTTGATACGCCAGCCCATCTCCGACTCCGTGTACTGGTGCTTTCCGTTATTATAGGACATGCTTCCGCCCAGCCCCATTATTCTGAAACCCTTGTACTCAAATACATCATCATCTATGCAGGTACATCCAAGAGGTGGTCTTGTATCATAATCAGTATCATGATTACCATGAACATATAGTACAGGAACCTTTGCATAGGTGGCTATGAATTCCAGATACTCTGATTCCAGATCACCGGCTGAAATAATGAGATCTATATTATCAAGTTTTGATTTTTCAAAATAATCCCAATAATACTTGGACTCAACATCCGCCAGAGCCAGTATCCTCATCCTCTACACTACTCCCCTCATCGTCGTTTACCGTCTCTTTATGAACTCCCCTCATCTCAACGATAGGTCTTGCTTTCTCACTAAGCTGATCCAGATCCGGTATTTCACCAACTACGTTTTCTGCCAGCCAGTTCATTTTTATGATAGCATCTGTATCAACCCTCTCGCCTTCGGTATTAACCCTTTTACCTTCCTGGGTTATAACCTCACCCTCAAATGGCGAGAATCTGTCTTCTATAATAAGACCCTTAAATATATTTACAAGCCTTCTGGTATCTATCGGAACCTTATCCGAAATGATCAGATCTACTACATCTGCAGAGAATCCCCACCAGTAATTGATAGGTTTACTTACATCTCCGGCATCGGTGCTGCCCCATTTTCCCTCCATGATGATATTTATCAGCTTCTCATACAACTTACCCCAGTTATATGCTGTCATTATGACATTTATAGGCTCGCCCTCAGTCAGCTTATACATTCCGAATTTTCTGGAAGCCTTGTTCGGAGTTATCATATCCTTATCAGACAGATAATCTATGCCCTCATTATAAAGCTCCTTATAAATGTTCTCCATTTTACTGTTTCCCTTGAGTGTGGTCCACTTCAGAAAAACCTTCGCCCGAGGATTTACCATTTTTGCGCCAAGTGCAAATGCGTTGATATTAGCTGTTACTCCGACTATGGGATAGTCGGCTATATATCCTATCTTATCGGTTTCGGTAAGTGCTCCGGCAACCATTCCCGAAAGGAACTTTGCCTCATACAGTCTCGCATAATATGTTCTTATATATCTGTGCGAAGTATTAAGCGAGCAGTTGAGTATCTTTACATTCGGATATTTTATGGCACATTTCAAGCTGGCTGATACCATTCTTGTGGTGGTGGTAAAAATAACCTCCACATGCTGTGTCTCGATCAGATCCTCCATAGCCGCAATAAGGTCCGGCTCCGTGCTGGCAGTGGTGATTTTCAGTGTGACTATCTTATCACCAAAGACCTCCTTTATGTGGTTTCTTCCCAGTTCATGGGCATACAGCCAGTCTGACTGCGTTGGATCACTTCCGAAGATAAATGCAACCTTCAGCGGTTTACTTGCACTGTAGTTCGGTGCCAGAGAATGCGCCAGCTGAGTGAGTACATTTTTCTTTGCTTCTTCAGGAGGATCCAGAGAAACCTCAACAAGATACTCATCATTAACAACGAGAAATTCCTGCCACATGGCAGTTATCTCAACTTCTATTTCCTCAATACTCATTTCGCAAACGGCATCAAAGGATTTCAGTTCAACAAATACAATAAATGCATCACCTGTGGTCATCCTGCTGAGAGAATCCCCGCCCTTTAATTTGAATGCCTTTGCAAATCTTCTGTATGCAGCCTTCAGCTCCAGTATGGTATCTTCGCTCCATATCTTTGAAGACTCCGCTCTCAGTGCGACTCCGGTTCCGTCCGCCGAATCCTTTCCCGAACTGACCGCTGAAATAGTAGGGATAGAATCCAGTTCTCCACCATGCTTTTTATTTATGCGGACCTGATCCATAAGTCTCTTATATCCGCCCTCATGGGAGAACCAGATAAAATTCACTCCGGTCTTCCTGTTGAAGTCCATGAATTCATAATATATCTTTATCTCTTCATCATCTGTAAGTTTCGGAACCTTTCTCGTAACAAACGCAGGAATAGAGTCTGCTTCAAAGTACTTAAGCACACTTACTCTCTTGTTTCCCTCAACTACATAATAATAGTTAAGGTATTCATAAACCTTTATTGCATCTCTGATTCCTTCATCCAGATGAGCATCACAGAGATTTGACCATTTACTTCCAAACTCCGACTTTGCATCCATAAGCGGCATAAAGTTTGCCGCAAAAGCCTGTGTTCTTCCGGCATTACTTGTTCCGATAACTCTGTCAAGAGGTATATCAACAAGACCAAGGCTTACATCACTTGCGATGGAATCCTTATCTACTATATCCTCAAGCACGGGAAGATATGGGTATTTTCCCTGTGATATTTCTTTTTTATATGATTTCTGTCCCAGCTTCCTGGCCTTCTCATATATTTCAAGAGACATATATGTGCTCCTTTTTTCTTATAACTTACTTATTCCAGACTTTCTTGCCTCATCCGCAACTGCCTTTGCAACTGCCGGAGCAACTTCTTTATTAAATGCATCCGGAATTATATACTCTTCATTTAACTCATCATCCTTAACTATGGAAGCTATAGCTCGTGCAGCCGCTTCCTTCATAGGCTCTGTAATGGCACTTGCTCTTGCATCCAGTGCTCCTCTGAATATTCCCGGGAATACAAGCACATTATTTATCTGATTAGGGAAATCTGAACGTCCTGTGGCTATTATCCTTGCTCCGCCCGCCTTTGCCTCGTCCGGCATGATCTCAGGTACCGGGTTTGCCATGGCAAATACTATAGGATCATCTGCCATACTCTTTACCATTTCCGCAGTTACAAGTCCCGGAGCTGATACTCCGATAAATACATCCTTACCCTTTATAACATCGGCAAGACTTCCCGACTCTTTATTCTTATTTGTTACTGCAGCTATCTCCTGCTTTGCTGAGTTCAGTCTCGGATCACCTTCTACAAGTGCACCCTGTCTGTCAACTAAAACTACATTTCCTATACCAAAGCTCTGAAGAAGCTTACAGATAGATATACCGGCTGAGCCTGCACCACTGATAACAGCACTCACATCCTCCCACTTCTTTCCTACTATCTTCAGTGCATTTGTAAGTCCTGCAGCAACAACTATAGCTGTTCCGTGCTGATCATCATGGAATACCGGAATATCCAGTTCTTCCTTAAGTCTTCTCTCTATCTCAAAACATCTTGGTGCTGATATATCTTCAAGATTGATACCGCCGAAGGAAGGAGCAAGTCTTTTTACAGTTTCGATGATTTCTTCCGTATCCTTGGTATCTATACATATAGGAAATGCATCCACATTTCCGAATTTTTTGAAAAGCACTGACTTTCCTTCCATAACAGGAATGGCTGCCAGAGGACCGATATCACCAAGTCCCAGTACTGCCGTTCCGTCTGAAACAACGGCAACGGTGTTTGCCTTCAGTGTATATTTGTATGCATCTGCTGGATTCTCGGCTATCTTTCGGCAGGGCTCTGCAACTCCTGGGGTATATGCCGTTGAAAGATCATCCTTTGTTTCCAGTTCTACTTTGAGAGCAACCTCCAGCTTTCCCTGATTGTCCTCATGCATTTTTAAACTAGCTGCATTGTAATCCATTTATTTTTCCTCCTGGTATATATTATAAATAATTAATAATCAAACAATGTCATCTGCTTTCCGACAGTCTTGTTTTCGTACTGACGTTTCCATGCCTTTATCCTGCGGGTCTCACAAAAGATTCCCTTTTCGTTGCAAAGCTCTGTCATGTCCTTAAGCAGTTTTCTGTGATTTCTTGCCATCAGTTCACCGCTCTCAATATTTTCCTGACAGAATTTTTTGTATTCCTCCGGAAATCGGGTCTTGAAGTTTGTATAAAAGAAGCTTCTCACCGACTTCTTAACTGCAAGACGCAGATCCATTAAGTCAAACCCAAGTATATCATATTCTGACAAACACTGCACTATATCCCTTATCTCAGTTTCCTCGTCATTTACATAGGGAACCATGGGATACAATGTTACCAGCACATCGATTCTTTCCATACGAAGTTTTTTTATCAGATCAAGTCTTTCACTGACACTTATGGTTTCTTTTCCCTCAAGTCTGCTGAGCTTTGAGTCATCCAGTGTTGGCAGAGTTATGTCAACCACGCATTTGGTCTTCCTTGATATTCCCGCAAGAACATCTATATCTCTTTCAACAGCACTCTGTTTAGTTGAAATGATAACACCATAATCATGATTTTCAATAATCTTGAGACAGTTTCTAGTCAGTGAATATTTCTCTTCAAGAATGTTATAGGGATCACCGAGATTCCCCATAAGTATCATACATCTGCTGCGTCTTTTTTTAAGTGCAGCCTCCAGAAGCTCCGGCGCATCCTTTTTAACACCTATATCCATGGCGTCTCCGCCGGGTACCTCTGTCAGAAGTATACTGTCTTCTGTTCTGCCCCTGTAAATATTAAGTCCGTTCTGGGGAGTCAGAATATTTCTGCTTTCTATTATGTACATATTTACCTCATGTTTTTATACAAAATCAAATGTCTGCTGCTCATAATCAAGCTCTTTGTATTCAAGCTCTTCGCCCTTGGTCTTACTGCTGAAGCTTACTACAACTGTAGTTGTTCTGTTTCCTGTCATCTGCTGACCGAGAACATAGTTAATATCAAACCGGCCGGTTATTTCAGGAGTTGCTCCACGGGCAGGAACTATCAGCTGACAACCATTCTCCTCAAGCAGCTTGAAGATAGGTTCCCAGATATATATATCCTTTGCGGCACCAAAGGGGTTATCAATAAACAGGGTCTTGGTTCTCTGACCGGAGTCAGATGTTGCATACATTCCCGATATATAATTGATGATGGATATAAGGAACTGTATATAAATACCCTGCGACTGTCCCGTACTTCCGACAGCCTCTTCGTATCTGAGATATCTGCTCTGTTCTCTGATACGTTCTCTCTTATAAAGCATCAGCTTTATCTTGGACATGTCTGTAACAATGACAGAAAACATTTTCTTCATGGCAAGACAGCTGTTCAGATACTTCTGTCTCTCGCTGTCGCTTTCCTTTCTGTCCACCTCTTCGACTATCCTGTCTATATATTCCGACATCCTGGTCTTAATAAACTCATCCTTCACATATGGGATAGTCAGCTTGATCATCTGTATCTTCTGATCTCCCATAGTTATCTCGGACAGTCTCGTCAGCTTGTCCAGCTCCGAACGTACATCCAGACATCTCTCAACACACTGATCCACGAAGTTATCCTTCAGCTGTTCCATACCTACCAGACTCTTTTCCACTCTTTCCTTTTCAAGAAGAATGATACGGGAAACATCACCCAGTTTATCAAGCAGAACTCCAGCCTCCTTCTTATTCGAAGGTATTATCACATCATCTCTGATGGATGCTGCCAGCTCGGAAACTCCCATCTGACCAAGGGTATCATAAACCATCATCTTTACCTTCAGCATATCTGCCTTGGCTCTTTCTATACTTTTGGCAAGCTTGTCATAGTTTATGAGCAGTCCTTCAAAATGCTGTCTGATATCATCATTTTCTTCCATAGGAGTAAGCTCGGAAACATCTACAGAGCTTTCCTCTATGATCCTTGAAGCCAGCCTCAGCAGATCGTCATTATTCTTTGCGTCACTGTCCAGCTTCTTTATCTCTCTGTTTATTCCGGCAAGCTCTTCTTCCTTCTGCCTCAGATTTGCCTGGACTGCAAGGATAGATTTATCTATATCTTCTTTATATTTATCTTCCAGAGCCTCAAGGCTGTCCTTAAGTGAACATCCGTACTGAGTCTCCAGCCTTTTTCCTGCATACTCTATACTTCCTTCTATTCTGGCTTTTTCATTTTCCAGTCCTGACAGCTCTTTTCCCAGCTTCTCCTTCTTTTCTATAAGCGCATCCAGCTCTCTTTTGGTTGAATCTATTATCTCATCCGAAAAACCGGTCAGACTTCCTGACCTGTTTATCCTGTCCAGGGTTTCAACAGAGAATCCCAGCTGTCTGATAGCTCTTGTCTGTCTCTGAACCGTATTGTTCAGAGTATCTGCAAGAAGCTTCTCCTTTTCAAGTGACATACGGCTGTCAGAAGAACCTCCAAGTGCCACATCAACTGCAGCCTCCAGCTCCGCCATATCCATATCGATATATGGAAATGCCGTATCCTCAACATAGTAAACAGCATACTTGTTCTGCCACTTATATTTCAGTTCAAGTATCTCATTATTATATTCCTCAAGCCTGAGTTTCATATCTGTCTTATCAAGACTGTTCTGTTTGGTTTTATCAGATATCTCCTCCAGCTTCCTGCCAAGTCTCTTTCTTTCGGCAGACAGGTGTGTATCCTGATTTGACAGCTCACTTATCCTGTTCTGAAGAGTAATTATCTCCTTTAGAGAAATGATATCCAGGCTGCACTTATCAAGTTCCTTCTTTTTTTCCTCAGTCTCGGCAGAAAGCCTTGCTTCTTCTTTTTCAAGACCGGTAAGTTTTTTCTTAAGACTGTTTATTTCAGACTGAAGATCTGCTATTTTCTTCTTTATATCGGAAAGCATTTCCTCACTGTCCAGATATTTTCTGTCAATAAAGAGTCTGACAAATTCCAGATCCTCTGCGAGAGTCTCAAGAACAGACTGATTTGATCTATGCTCTTCCTTCTTGTTATCCAGTTCTTCACCTATGACATGAAGCTTCTGATCCAGATATTTCGGTTCCAGGAAGTAATCTCTGTTTCTTCTCACACATTCGACGCCGTCTCCCAGAATAACCGACGCATCCTCCAGGCTGTCCATATTGTAAAGGATTATCTCCTCATCCATATCCAGCTCCGAAAGACCCGGATCCTCCATAACAGATGCTATATCCTGAACCACAACACCGTAGGGAAGTCCCGGTACAGCCTTAAGGATTTTCTCCTTCTTATCATCAGGAAGGGCGGATACATAATCCATTCCGGACATTGCATTCTTTCCATGTCTTGTAAGCAGGTACTCGATAACCTTCCTGCTTCCATCCGAAGGAAATACCAGTCGTCCCGCTCTCACATCCTTTTCTTTCTTATCAAGCTCTTCAACCTGTCTTTCCAATTCATGCAGATTTACAACAGTATCCGCTATTCTGATCCTTATCTTTTCGGCAACCATCTGCGGATCGGCAACAGCCGTATCGGCGTAAATACTGCATACTGACTTATACTTAGACAGATAAGACTTATATTCCTTTACGGTCTTCTTAAGCTGCTCACATTCATTTTTGTCAGTTCCCAGCTCAACCTGCTTACTCTCATACAGCTCTGTAAGATCATTTTTCTCTTTCTTTATCTCACTTAGTCGAACTGAGTTTTCATTTATCGTTTTCTCACAAAGCTTAGACTTTTCCTGAAGACTGTCCATATGCTGCGTGGTGTCCATAAGACCTGCATAGTCGCTTTTGCTCTCCAGCTCATACAGTTTCCGGTTCATCTCGGATATATCTGTCTTAAGATACTGCTTTCTGCTTTCAATGACAGCCAGCTCGGTTTCTGCCTCGGCCTTCTGTTTATCCATAGAAGCCCTTTCCTGTCTCAGCTCACTAAGCTTATCAGTCACAGGCTTCATCTGTTTATTAATACTCTCCTCCAGCTTATCCATCCTGTCTCTGATATTTGCCACAACAGCATAGATATCCTGGGAACCGGCAGTTCCGTCCTTCTTTTCCTTTCTGAGAGCCTCAAGCTCGGCTCTTGCCTTCTTCAGGATCACATACTCGGAAGCAGCCAGTCTCTCCTTATATGCCTTGTCCTGCATATCTATCTGATTCAGCAGCGCCTTAAGCTCTGCCTCCTTGGTATCCTTCAGTTCTTCTCTGTCATTTAACTGCTGCACATCCTTGGATATCTTAAGAACCTCAAGAAGCCTGCCTGTTTCCTTCAGCAGACCCTCAGCCTCAGCCTTTACCTTTTCAAGCTCATTTATCCTTGATGCACGATTATCTTTTTCATCTTTCAGAGTTATGTAAACTCGACCGCACTCAGTTGCAGCATCCTCCATCTGACCGTAAAGAGCCATAAATGACTGAATCCTGTCAATCAGCATCTGTACCAGTTCTCTCTCATGGTCATAGAGCTCTATACCCTTTTTCTTTTCGGCCAGCTCCTTCAGCTCCTCCTGAATAGTCATAAGAAGAGATACCGTATTCTCGGTCTTGCTTGTTTCTCTTGCTGTCTTTGTCTGATAAGCCTTTTCTATTATTTCCTCAATGAGCAGGTCCTCGATAACCTTTCTTGTAGTCTTATAATTTGACTCAAAATAAGTTCTTACGTGTCCCTCAGTCTTATTTATTCCTCTTATTATTTCCCACTGACTTTCGTACAGTCCGAAATCGGCAATAAATCTCTGATATTCACCCTTACGGTCAAATACCTGAACAAGCATGTTCTTATCATTTCTTGACAGATCATGCAGATAATTTCTGAGAGCTTTATAGGAAATGTGCTCATTATCCTTAACAAGTGGCAGATTGATGATATCATTTTTATTGTATTCTCTGTAGAAAATAACATAGTTGAAATATTCTATCTGCGCAGTCCCGTCTGCTCTGTCTTCATCGGTCGTGGCTGCCTTTTTTGCAGCAAAACCGGTGGTCATATATCTCATTCCGTCCTTTATATCCTGGGGGTCCAGTTTCCATTCTATAAGTGAATGGATTACTGTATTGCTTGGATCTCTGAACAGCTTTTCTATAGGCTGCTTGTCATCAAGGGTACAGTTGGGAATGAGATTCTGCATCAGAAGCAGCATAAGAACACTCTTACCACCACCATTTGCCAGATCGTAGAGTGTATTCCTTCCGTACATTCTCATCGAGAAATCGTCGTACCCTTGAGTTCCGAAATTGTATTTTACATTGTTTACTCTGATTCTGTTGATACTAGGCATCTTTGTTATCCTCCTCAGTATCATTTATTTGTTCCGAGAGAAATGAATACAGTGCGCCTGTGCTATCCTCAAAATAATTCTCGGCAATCGCATGGAAACGATCAGTGGGATACATCCTGTCATCCACCACCGTAAATATTCCCTCGCTGCTCAGCAGATTTGAAGCCAGCTTCACATAGCCCATACGTGAACCGCGGGAAGCCTTGTTTCTGTCTCTGTCCTCTGAAATCATAGGAGGAAGACTGTCCCAGAGAAGGGCTACGGCCTTAAAAGAACCATCATTTACTTCATCCTGCGAATAGGTCTCATCCACCGAGCTGATCCTGCCAAGATCCCTGCTTACGGCTTCGATCAGTTCATCAACTCTCACGTAATCCTTTATCTGATAAGCATCCGATGTCTTATAAAATTGAAGCAATGCCTCATAGATAATGAAATATACCAGATACAGCTCCCTGTTAAGTCTGAGTCCCAGAGATTTTTTCAGATCATCATTTGTATATCCGAAAACCTTATTTCCCGTTCCGGCTGTTATAAATATAGTTTCGCCATATTCATATATCTTAAGATTCAGCCTCTGCAGAAGCCCCGTCGTTATATCATAGACCTCAGAGTCGGAATAGAAGGCATTATAAAGCTCACTGGTTTCCTTATCCTTTGCGGATATGGTCTTTCCGGAAATCAGTGCACTGTATATATCAAGTGCCTTGTCCATAGATTTATCCATCAATGATTCCTCCCCTTTACTTTCTCTTTATCAATACGCACAAACTTCATATCCGTCAGTTCTGCCATTTCCAGGTCTTCAAAACCTATCTGTATCTCTTTATCCCCGTACTGTATCTCGAAACAGATATCCTCATACTCATCAAGCTCTGCTTCGTCCATATGTTCTCTGACCATCTCCTCAAGAAATGTTTCGGCATTTTCCTTTATAGTCTCCACCGAATAAACATCTTTTCCTGCCAAATGCACCAGGAACGAATAGTAGTCTCTGTTCTTATAAATATCTGTTCCGAACTTAACCTCCAGAATAGCATTTAACTCCTCCAGCGTCAGAGTATCCCATCTCTTCAGCCTGAGGATCAGTTCCTTGAATAGCTTTGCGTAGTTCCTTCCTACATTTTCATTCAGTATCTCATCATCATATTTAAATCCAAGATCTGCTCTCAGCTCCTCACGTTTCTCACCCTTCAGGGACTCTCCGGTCTTCTGGAGAATGATATTATCTATAGTCGCTATGGCAAAGCTTTTTCTTCTTATTGGTTTAAACAGCGGCATGACTATCTCAGCCATGGCATCCGGTCTGTCAGCCTTCATTATCCTTCCCAGTGCACTGTCAAAATCAAATGAATTCTTCAGGCTTCTGGTCCTGCTTCTTCTGACCATCTCATCCGAAAACCTCGAAAGCTCAGCCGTTGCGGCTATAAGTGCACTGTGATTTTCGATAGTCTGCTTCAGCATAGTCTGGAGCCTTGTTATATCCCGGAGGGCAGCGCTGTCATTTCCATATGTCATTCTGGCAACAGCCTTATCCACCAGTTCTCTGTTTCTGGCAAAGGACTTTCGTTCCTCTGCGAACCATACAGAGGTTCTGTCCATATATTCATCCATCATGGCAGTTCCGGCATGAACATCCGAAATAAGAAGTGCAATAACCTCCTGCCTTTTCTTCTCAAGAGCCTTAACCTCCACATTTATCCTCTGGATAACATCGATACTTCCTCTGAAGTTTTCGCTGCGGATCAGCTTTTCAAGAAGCAGCTGGTCCATATTGATACGGCTTTCATCCCGTACTTCCTTTGTGGAAAGATAGAATTCTATGCCGTCCTCGGTTATATTATATACAACCTCATCTTCCTTGACTGTACTGTCGATCAGCCGGACTCTGGCTATCTTACTTTTTCTTTCAGCCGGATCGTAAAAGCTCATTTCAAATGCACGCCCGTTATTCCTGAGCTTGTCAAATATGAATCTAACCAGTTCGTCCAGCTCCTCATCCGAAAATGTCTGCCCCTGATTCTCCAGATCGAAATCTCTTCTTAAAATCCCCAGGCAGAAATCCCTGTATGACTTATAGGTTACCTGTCTGTCATTAAAGCTGTTCTCATTTATAAAGAATCTTAACACAGCCAGTGTTATATAACCCATATCAAGAAATCTGAATCTGCCTTCCTTATACTGTGCAAATGTATTATCGCTCAGTATAAAAAAAGGATAGAACTTCCTCAGATTCAGCATACGTTCATTATGATTTTTTATAATGTCATCGATAAGAGTGAATTGCTGTGCCATGGTTTTCCTCTACTGTCTCCTCCGGAGACATTTACCTCATGGAGTTTTAATTCCTGCTTCGCAGTACATTATTGTCGCTTACTATTCACATAATTAAAACTGCCATTCGGCAAATCCGCACTTCGTGCTCTACTGTCTCCTTCGGAGACATTTGCCTCATGGAGTTTTAATTCCTGCTTCGCAGTACATTATTGTCGCTTACTATTCACATAATTAAAACTGCCATTCGGTAAATCCGCACTTCGTGCTCTTCTGTCTCCTTCGGAGACATTTACCTCATGGAGTTTTAATTCCTGCTTCGCAGTACATATGTACTTAATAATAACATCCACTCCGCAAGCGGGTGTCTGCCATTATTAAGTACATATTATGTGAATAGTAAGTTATATTATACCATATCTTGTGAATTTGATACACTATTACTTGCACTTTCCGATGAAAAAATGATACACTGATGAATAGGATTGGAGGGGGCTCGAAATGAAACGTTTTGTTTCCATTTTCTTAATCATGGTTCTGCTATGTTCAGGTGGTTTTGCTACCTATTTTTTATTGTCCCGTAATTCTGACTCCAATGCTAAAAATCAGGAAAAAACTATAGAGACCGTAGCGACGAGTGTCTGGGTAAAAGACGGTACCGGCAAATCCTACTTAGACAAAAACGGTGATAAGACCATAGGGTTTGCAGAAATAGACGGTAAGACATACTATTTTGACGAGGAAGGTTATCTTTCCAGAGGATGGAAGGAAACCGAAAAAGGAGATAAATGTTATGTAAACTACGACGGTACTATTGCAACAGGCTGGAAGACTATCGGTGACCACATTTATTTCTTTGATGATGATGGAATCCCTTACAGATATTATTTTAACGAAGACGGTGCTCTGGCCACCGGTGTTACCGAGATAAACGGAACTAAGTATACGTTTAGTGACGAAGGAAAGCTTCTCACAAAAGAGTTCTTCCTTAACACTGTAGACGAAGCAGTGGAAAATGACAAAGATAACATCTATGGATTGGGCGGATTTAAGCTTGAGCCGGAGGATGAGGCTTTACTTCGTGAAACTATTGATGAGGCAGGATTTAAAGGCCGTTATAATATAGGATTTGTTATGATCAATATGTATAACGGTAAAGGAATATGCTACAACGTTGATACTGAGGTTTATTCTGCAAGCTGCATTAAAGGTCCTTATATAGCAAGTCTGGTTGATTCCAGACCGGAGACTGCCGAAAAAAACAGCAACAAGTTCATCTCTATAGTCAGAGATTCAGATAACGATCTATACAGCTCATCAAGGAAAACCTACGGACGTGAGTTTTTCGCCGACTGGTGCAAGGAGGCTGACGTTCCCGTGGATGTAGCGACATACAATTATCCCATGATAACAGCCAGAGAGCTATCAAAGCTTTGGATTCAGAGCTATTACTTTTTCAATACAGACGAAGACGGCGAAGCTATCAGAGACTGGTATACCACTCCCATCTCCTCTGCTATCTATACAACACTGGGCGGTGAATCCGAATATGGATACCGCACCGAGTCCAAGGCCGGCTGGATATGTGAAAAAGCATATGCAACTACCGATGGCGGTATCATTTATCCTGATGGAAAGGCTCCTTATATAATAGCAATAATATCCGACATTCCATCAAGCATGGAGAGCCTCGAGCCTCTCTGCCTCGAGCTGAATGAGATTTATATGAAAACAGAACAATAATGTATAATATTTTATAGGAAGAAACCAAAACGAGCCGTCGGTTTATACCGACGGCTCTTCTTAATTTAAAAGTTTCTTTGTGAAAGTTCTATATCAAATCCTCTTAGTAGAAGATATGATTTCCTATCTGTATATAGTTTCCAAGTGATGATGTATCAATATTCCATGTAGGTCTGAAGTACATGCATCCACCTACGTTGTTTGCACCGTTCAGGGCATCCTGTGCAGCCTGAAGTGATGTAGCTGATCCACCGGTTGAAAGTGCATTACTGAATGCGCTTGTATAAGCTCCGGTAAACTGGCTTGGTGCATAGATAACGCTTGAAAGTGAGCTTCCCCAGTATCCGTTATAAAGTCTGTTAAGAACTACACATGCAACTGCAAGCTGTCCTTCGTATGACTCTCCGCCTGCTTCGGCATATACTATAGCTGCAAGCAGATACAGATCACTTGATGAAGTCTGTGCAGGGGCCTCTGTTGCTGCCTCTGTTGGAGCTTCTGTAACAGGTGCTGCTGTTGTAGGCTCCTGTGTTGTTGCCTCTGTTGGAGCTTCAGTGACAGGTGCTGCCGTTGTAGGCTCCTGTGCAACCGGCTTCTGTGCTTCCTGCTGCTGACTTGGCTGCTGTGCTTCCTGCTGAGGTGCCTGTGTTGTTGCCTCTGTTGTCTGCTCTGTACTAACAGGTACTATTTCCTCAACTCCGATAACCTCTCTGTAAGTCTTTCCTTCCTTAGCTGCCTGCTCTGCAATCTTTGTTGCATCCGCATCCATTACTATGTAGTCTGTCTTGAGATAACCCTGCTTATCAACAAATGCAACCAGTGTCCACTCTCCGTCAGACTCAATAACGTCACCGTAATCACCTGTATTCAAAACTGTAAGTATGTTTGCGTCCTCAGAAGTTTCCTTTCTCATGTTAAGGCCTTCTGTAGTAACGATGAATTTACCTGTCATATCATTCTCAGAAGCTGTAAGGCTCTCTGAGTCATTGGCTGCTGTAAGAACCTCATCGTCATCTTCAAAACGACTGTAAAGTGTACTGATCGATGTATCATCCAGACAAGCACTGTCTGAAATATTGATCACATACTCTTTTGCCGGCTCAACAGCTGTGTCATTCTCAACACTCTCTGCAACCATTGCAGTTACTGTCTTGTTCTCCTGAGCTTTATTTTCAACTCCCTGAACTGTAAGTCCTACAGTTCCGATAATTGCTGCCGCTCCGATAACTGCCAGAGTATTTCTTACCTTATATCTTCCTGAAAAAACATTCTTTTTCATAAAGATCTTTGCATTTTCAAGTTTCAACTGTGTTCTACGATTCATTTTCCATCCTTCTTCATGACTTAACATTTTTGTAACATTATGTCAACCGAGTCATAACATTTACAGATATTTAGTCATTTCTTAACACTTTCGATATATTATGTAAACAATTGTTACATTTTTCTTTTATTTGTTACGGATTTGTTACAAATGTATAGTAGCACTCTGTAATAAATATGTCAAGACTTTTTAAGATTTTGAAATATTTTCGTAAAAAAACCTCTTTACCGATATCTCCGGTAAAGAGGTTATATAAAGCATTATATTAAGAAGATTTATTCTTCCAGACTTTCAAAATACAGATCAATTCCCTTTGCGATTCCCACCGCAATCTTCTTCTTATACTCATCATCACTTAGAGTAAGATCATCCTGCTCGTTCGAAAGGAAACCTACATCCAATACTGTAGCCGGCATATCGCAATAGTTAAGGACTGTCAGCTCATCGGTTTCGTATATTCCCATTCTCTTCGCTCCCGTTTCCTCACATGATGTCTTAAGAATATCATAGCAGAGCTCGTAATTCTTCTGATACATGGAACCTGTGTGAGAATTTGTTGATGTAGCTATGAAGCCCAGCATTCCGGAGGCTGTAGCCTCAGGTGCAGCAGGAGTTTCTATCTTTATATATATCTCCGCTCCGTACGCATTAGCTGTCTGTGCCCTCTTGGCGTTACTGAGGTCTACATTATTTGCCGTACGGGACATATAAACCGTGTAGCCTCTCTTAACCAGCTCAGCATTCAGATAATTGGCTATGGAAAGAGTAACTTCATATTCAAAATTACCTGTCGATACTCCGATAGCTCCGGTTGACATCTTCTTTTTCATTCCCGCCATCTGTGCCGACGTTGCCGTAGCATACTCACCATTTTCCATAAGCTGAGGTGCATCAACATCCGGACTCATAGGTTCCAGCGAAAGATCCTCTGTTATCTGACGTGCCGGATCTATATATACCACATGACTCACCTTTTTCACATCTGACTCGGTAGCCCAGTTTATTTCTGTTTCCTGCACATACTCAGACAGAACATAATAGTCACCACCATTTATGATAACTCTGGTCCACTCGCCTTTGATTCCGGTTCTTGTCAGATCTACGCCCTTATCCAATGTTATATAGATATCTGCGTTTTCCTTAGGCTCTTTTCTGACATTTACTTTATCCTGAACGGTAACCACGTAGTCTTTAACTATCTGAAAGCCATCAGAATCCGTCAGCGTATCATCATCATTAACGATCATTTCAGTTGTATTCGACTCCTCCGGTTCCCCGCAGGCAACCAGTCCGAGAAGCATTATTGCGACCAGAAATGCCGCCCAAAATCTGTTTTTCTTCATATATATCTCTGTTTCCTTTTATTTGTCATAAAATGCCAAATCTATATTTGATTTCAGAATACTGCAGTTTAGAAAATGGAAACTGCCGCATAGCTGACCAGTCCCATGATCACTCCCGCAAGAACTATTCCTGCAAGAACATGGATTACACTTTTCTTAAAATCGAGATCAAGTATACTGGCCGCAAGGGTTCCTGTCCAGGCACCCGTTCCGGGTATCGGAATACCTACAAACAGAAGAAGAGCTAAATATGTACTTCTTCCGACTTTTTCCGTAAGTGCCTTTCCGCCCTTTTCTCCCTTTTCCAGGCAGAATACGAAAAACTTACCTACCCATTTAAAACCTTTAGGCCATGTAACCTTTGATCCCCACTCAAGAACGCGTCTGGCAAAAAAGAATATAAATGGAATGGGCAGCATATTTCCTACAATAGCTATAGCATATGAAAGCGGCATATTAAGGCCGAAGGTTACGGCATATGGAATAGCACCTCTCAGCTCTACAAGAGGAACCATGGATATCAAAAATACAATTAAATAATGCAAAATAGTCTCCTGTCTATATTTATTAACCTACAACTGGTTTTCAATCATTTTATTAACTCTTTCTATCAGCGTATCGCCATAGTAGTTCTCATACATGGCACGCCGCATCCCTTTGGGATTATTCGTTATGATAGAGTCTACATTAAGAAGCATCATACTTTCAAGTATTTCTTTACTGTCAACAGTCCATGCATAAACCTCTTTATGATATTCATGAGCCTTCTTAACCAGTTCGGTATTTATATATCTGTACTTAATACTAAATGCATCCGCATACTCCAGAGTATAAAAATCTCCCATGGCAACAGACATAACATATACTGTCTTAATATCCGGATCCATTTGTTTTATTTTTTTGATTGAACCATATGTGGGAGATGTCACGACACAATTATCATGATAATCATATTCCTGAATCAATTCAACCACACTTTTTTCCAGATTCTTATCTGTGCGTGCCGACTTAATCTCTATATTCAGCTGAGCTCTGTCACCTACCAGCTCCAGAACCTCACGCAGTGTCGGTATTTTTTCATCAGCAAAGTCACTCTTATTTGAACCCTTGTAGCTTTTTGTCGGAGTATACTGCAGCAGCTGCTCATATGTCAGCTTCCCCACCTTCTTATTTACTCCACAGGTACGACGCAGTGACTCATCATGCATGACTACTATTTCACCGTCTTTAGTTTCACGCACATCCAGTTCTATAACATCCGCACCACTTTCGACAGCATTTTCAAATGCAGAAAGCGTATTCTCCGGGGCGGAGGTATTATCACCTCTGTGAGCTGTGATGGTAACCTTCGACATATAATCGGCATTTATGGAAATGATATCGTACCGCTTAAGTGCATAGAACCCCACATCAAATACCAGAGCCACAACAATAACTATAGCAAATACCTTTCTTTCCCTTTTACCGTTCTTCTTAGAATCATACTCTTCGTAATTATCGATATTCGGCCCCTCTTCCTCGGGAATAAGATTATAATACGTATTTCCGAGATATGCACATATCAGAGGAAGTCCGAGTATAACATATGTAAAGGATAAAACTATTTTTAATACCTCATACAGCATCATCGTGAACTTAATTCCGGCATCAAAATCAAGGAGTCCCTGAAGCACAGGTTCGGTATAAATATAGTTTAATACCGCCGGAACCGCAATACACAGAATACACCAGAAAAGGACACCAAAGAAAACTCTCAGCCTGTTATTATGAAGTATTTCTTTATCTTTATCAACCGACTTCCGGAAGCTCACCTTATCAACATTAAAGATGTGGATAAGAAAAACATATTTCAGCGAGAAAAAAAGAAGCATTATATATATGAAAACAAACGCAATGGTCATATATATATTTACGGAAATAATATCGATCACATAGGGTGCTCTGATATTAAGAAGCCTGAAGTTCAGAATAACATTTCCTATAACAGGCAGATAACAGAGCACAAATAGTATAAACGGAAGATTTCTCGGTCTGAGAAGTCTGAAGGATGTTTTCAGTCCATATCCAAACATTCTGAGGGGACTGGTTTTTTTGAGATAGTTTGCTCTTTTATACGCATAGCTTAAGCCGGATACATTTATCATTATATACATTGCCGCAAATATCATCATGATAACAATAAATGCATATGTTGAAGGAGCTTTAAAGAACTTTAATGCCGTTTCCTTCGTCAGATATTTTATCCCGGCCAGTTTAACCGCAAGGTTAATAAATGCATAATATAATGGAATAAGCACGCCAAAAGATACTGCCTTAAGGAAAACCTCAAACAGTATCGTAAACAGCAAATTAAACCTGAAAAGCTTTATACTGTCGCGTATATTCTTCATGACCTTAGATAAGTATCATAGAATCTCCAAACGAGAAGAATCTATACCTCTCCTCCACTGCTTTTTTGTAAGCATCCATTACCGAATCACGGTTGTAAAACGCCGACACTAACATTATAAGCGTTGACTCGGGTAAATGGAAGTTAGTAATTAACGAATCTACTATTTTAAACTCATATCCCGGATAGATGAAAATGTTTGTCCAGCCGGATGCAGGTTCTATGTTCTTTATTTCTTCATCAGAAGCATTAGTTAATCCAACTTTATGTAAACCTTGTATAGTACCCACTGTTTCAAGAGTTCTCGTACTTGTGGTTCCCACAGAGATGACCCTGCCACCATTTCTTCTGGTCTCATTTATAATATCAGCCGCCTCCTGATTCAGTTCATAATACTCAGTATGCATATGATGGTCTTCAATCTTCTCAACCTTAACCGGTCTGAAGGTTCCGAGTCCCACATGCAGGGTGAGTCTGGCTATCCTGATACCTTTATCCTCTATCTTCTTTAAAAGCTCCTGAGTGAAATGGAGTCCCGCCGTAGGTGCAGCCGCACTTCCCTCATGCTTCGCATATACAGTCTGGTAACGATTCTTGTCCTGGAGTTTATGTGTTATATATGGTGGAAGCGGCATCTCGCCAAGCTTATCCAGCACTTCTTCCCAGATACCGTCAAACTCAAATCTGATAATACGGTTTCCTTCGTCAACTGTATCCAGAACCTCTGCCCTGAGAAGTGCCTCTCCGGTTTCTTCGTCCTTACCGAAGCAGACTCTTGCACCCGGCTTCATTTTCTTGCCCGGTTTAACGAGACATTCCCAGATACGGGTATTCTTCTTTTTCGCCGAACCTTTTTCGCCTGTCTCTTCCGTCTCACTTTTATCATCTGCGGTGTCTTCATCTATATCCACATCCACATGATCAGATGCATCCTTCAGAAGCAGAACCTCGATTGCCGCTCCGGTCTCTTCCTTTTCACCCAGAAGACGCGCAGGGATAACCTTGGTATCATTGATAACAAGGCAGTCCCCGGCATTCAAATATTCAATTATGTCATGGAACCTTCTATGCTCTATCTCACCGCTGTCTCTATGAATGACCATAAGTCTTGATTCGTCACGCTTCTCAAGCGGATCCTGTGCTATTAGTTCCTCAGGCAAATCGTAGTAAAAGTCTTTTACGTCCAAATCGATTCCTCGTTTCTATTATAAGTCTTAGTATTATGACCTATTTTCTTATGCACGAATTTCGATTCCTTCTGCAGAAAGAGCAGAAAGTATCTTCTCGATTGCAGGATTTACTTCATCATCTTTAAGTGTATGATCCTGAGCTCTGAATGAAAGTGAGAATGCAACACTCTTCTTTCCTTCGGCAACCTGCTCACCCTCATATACATCAAAGAGTTCAAGGTTCTCAAGGAACTTTCCTGCATTTTTGCGGATGATCTTCTCCATATCTCCTACATAAACGCTCTTGTCACAAACAAGTGCAAGGTCACGTGTTGATGCAGGGAACTTAGCGATTCCGCTGTATTTGATATCAAACTTGGCGAGCATGGCAGCAACGTCCATGTTGATCACTGCGATATAAACCTCGCCCTTCATATCATAGTTAAGTGCAGCCTCCGGATGAAGCTGTCCTATATAACCAACCTTCAGCTTGCCCTTCATTATCTCAGCCTGTCTTCCCGGATGAAGGAATGGATAGTCTTTTACGGGAACATAGTCGCAATCTTTTCCGAAACCAAGCTTTGAAAGGATTTCCTCAACAACACCCTTAAGTGCAAAGAAGTCTGCCTTTCCATACATACCAAGAACAAGTCTCTCCTTCTCATCAGGAAGCTCTCTCAGCGGGAGCTCCTTTGGAAGATATACTTTACCAAGCTCGTACAGTCTTACATTTTTATTTCTTCTATTAAAGTTGATTGAAAGTGATGTGAGCAGTCCGTTAAGTGGCAGAGTTCTCATGATACTGAAGTCCTCGCCCAGCGGATTGGTGATCTTTATGGCCTGTCTCATGGAGCTGTCTTCAGGGATAAGAAGCTTGTCATATACCTTCGGACTCTCGAAGCTGTAGCACATAGCCTGTGAGAAACCATTTTCCTCAGCCAGTGCACGTACGATACGATTGATTCCTTCGTTGTATGAAATACCACCGATTCCTGCATTTGTTGTAGGCAGTGTTGATGGAATTCTGTCATAACCATAGATACGTGCAATCTCCTCAGCGAGATCAGCCATGCATCTGAGGTCCTGTCTAAATGTAGGAATAGTGAGTGTCTTATCCTCTTCATTATATGTAAGTCCAAGTCTGTCATAGATATGAAGCTGTGTCTCAACAGGAATATCCAGACCGAGAAGCGCATTCATCTTCTCCGGCTCATAAGGAAGCTTCCAAGGTTCTACAGGCTCCGGATAAACATCCACTGAACCCTTCAGCACCTCGCCACAGCCCATCTCTTCAACGAGCTGGCATGCACGATTTATTGCTTCCTCTGCAAGATTTGGATCAAGACCCTTTTCGAACTTACCTGCGGAATCTGTTCTGAGTCCGAGACGACGCTCTGTCTTACGGATGCTGTTTCCGTCAAAGCATGCCGCCTCGAAAAGAAGTGTATCCATAGAATCTGTAACCATGGAATTCTCTCCACCCATGATACCTGCTATAGCAACTTCCTTCTCACCATCGCAGATCATAAGGACATCCTTGTCCAGATCTCTTTCGATTCCGTCAAGTGTTGTGAACTTATCGCCGTCCTTTGCACATCTTACAACTATCTTGTTACCTGCAATAGTTGAAAGGTCAAATGCATGCATAGGCTGACCCATCTCTTCCATTACATAGTTTGTGATATCAACTATGTTGTTGATGGCTCTGATACCCTGACTTCTGAGTCTGTCCTGCATCCACTTAGGTGATGGACCGATCTTTACATTTTTAACAACTCTTCCGATATATCTCTTACAGAGCTTTGTATCCTGAATATCAACAGAGATGTAGTCCTCTGTCTTTTCCTTTGAAGCTTCCTTTACTACTACCTCCGGCAGCTTAAGATCCAGGTCAAATGTAGCAGCAGCCTCTCTTGCCATTCCGATAATTGAGAAGCAGTCTACTCTGTTAGATGTTATCTCATACTCAACATTTGTATCATCAAGTCCGAGAGCCTTTACAGCGTCATCCCCCGGCTTTACTCCTGCTCCATCCGGGAAGATATAGATACCATCCTCCGGTGCTTCAGGATAAAGTTCTCTTGAAGAACCAAGCTCTTCGATAGCACACATCATTCCTGCTGACGGAACGCCTCTGAGTGCTCCTGCCTTGATACGGATTCCGTCAGGTGGAAGCTCTCCGCCGTCATGTCCTCCGGCTACCTTACCGCCGTCAAGCACAGTCGGAACCATGGCACCTACAACTACATTTGGAGCTCCTGTTACTATCTGAATCGGCTCAGACTCACCGACATCAACCTGGCAGATAACCAGCTTATCTGCATCAGGATGCTTCTCTATAGAAAGGACCTTGCCGACAACAATCTTCTCAAGGTTCTTGTCATACTGGTTGTAGTTCTCAACATGAGAACCGGAAAGTGTTATTTTATCTACGAATTCCTGTGGTGTTACGTCAAGGTCAGGAACGTAGGCTTTAATCCAACTTATAGGTGTGTTCATTTTTTATTCTCCTTTAAACGATTCTATACTAGAATTAGTAAATTCGATTTTCAAATCGTCTGCAAAAAATCAGTTAGAGAACGCAGTTCGAGGACCTTTCGGGTCTCGGCGCTTAACGATTCACAAGTGCGAAAGCACGCAGTGAGAGTTTAGCGAGCGAAGCGGCCGCTAGGGGGCGAACAGTCCAGTGAACTGTTCGCAGAAACGGAAGCGAAAGCGATGCCGAGAAATGCGTTACTCGAAACTGATTTGCAACGATTGAAAATCGTAGCAAAAGTCTATAAAAAATACAATTTCAGTTATATAAGACTAGAACTGCTCCAGGAAGCGGATGTCGTTTTCGTACATGAGTCTCATGTCTGCGATTTCATACTTGAGGAGGGCGACTCTCTCAAGTCCGATTCCGAAGGCGAAGCCTGAATATTCGTTAGGATCGATTCCGCACATCTCCAGTACATGTGGATGTACCATTCCGCATCCGAGAATCTCAATCCAGCCTGAACCCTTACATACTCCGCAGCCCTTGCCGCCGCATTTAAAGCAGGTTACATCTACTTCGGCTGATGGCTCTGTAAATGGGAAGTGATGTGGACGAAGCTTTGTTTTGGTCTTCGGTCCGAAGAAGTTCGTTGCGAACTGATCCAGTGTTCCCTTAAGGTCGGCCATTGTTACGCCTTTTCCGATAACAAGTCCTTCTACCTGATGGAAGGAAGGAGAATGTGTTGCATCAACTTCATCTGAACGGAATACTCTACCGGGAGAGATGATCTTGATAGGAAGCTCTCTTTCAGGGAAGCCCTTTGAAGTCTCTTTAAGTTTTCCGGCAGCAAGCATGATTCTTGCCTGTACTGAAGAGGTCTGTGTACGAAGAACGATATCGTCCTCTGTTGTCTCACCTCTTGCCTCGTCATGTCTGCTTATATAGAAGGTATCCTGCTCGTCCTTTGCAGGATGATCTTCAGGGATATTGAGAAGCTTGAAGTTCATTCTGTCATACTCAACCTCAGGACCGTCAACAACCTCGTAGCCCATTCCGATAAATACTCTCTCGAGATCCTCAAGTGCTATCTGATTTGGATGCTTATGACCTCTGATCATTTTTGTTCCGGGAAGAGTAACATCGATTATTTCTCTTGCCATCTTTGCAGTAAGCATTTCCTTACGCATTGCTTCTCTTTTTGCATTCATTTTTATTTCGATCTGTTCACGAGCCTGGTTAACAAGCTGACCGAACTTTGGTCTTTCCTCAGGGCTGAGGTCTTTCATACCCTTTAAGAGCATTGTGAGCTCACCCTTTTTACCCAGAACCGAAACCTTGACATCATCAAGGGACTCAGTGCTGTCAGAATCAGCTATTTTCTGTTCAGCCTCTCTTCTGATCTTCTCAAGTAATTCCTTCATTTTTATATATCCTCCGTATTTTAATAACATCTACTACGTTAATGCAATCGTTGAACATGCCTGCTTCGCAGTCATTCGGCTTTTCAAGCCTCTTGTTCAACGATGATTAGGCTTCGCCTAATATAGCTTCTTCATTATATAGACTTCTATGAAAGCAAGCTTTCTCGAAGTCTATATAATTTGAATCTGCATTAACTCATTAATAACAAAATCCCGGATACAGTAAAACTGTATCCGGGACGATCATTCTTAACCGCGGTACCACCCGACTTCTATATAACCGCTTATTAACAATATAACCGGTCATATAACTCTTTTCATTAAATAGACTCCGGTGTGAAGATGACCTATAACCTCTATCCAACAGGACTTCCAGCCGATGATCCCGTCTCTCTGGTCGGTGACTGATATAAGCTTTATGCACCATCAATGTCATATGTAATTAACTTATGATATTATAATTACAAGAAATAACAAAGTCAAGAATTAATCTTATTGATTTAGTATCTTATTGATTTAGTATCTTTTACGAATCTGATCAGGCTTTTTCAAAAACCAGATCAACATCATTCATTTCGATAGTCAGTGTTTCTTCTTTACGATTGATCTCACCATCAAGAATCTTATCATCCTTAATAATAGTCACTTCATCCCCTTCAATCCTGATATCACAATCTGCAGTTTTACCACCACTGGTGATGCTTGCTGTTTTTCCATCTATTTCAAATGCTAAACCGTTTGTATCAACTCCCCATAATAAAAGCTCAGTCTTTGATATGGTTTGTCCATCAGAATCGGCATAAGCAAAGCGATACTCACCATCTATAGAGTTCGGATCTGTATGGAATGCATCCTTTACCATTAAAGCAACCAGTACTACCAGTACACCGGCAACGATAGCAATTATAGGATTTACATTACGCTTTTTATCACTTATATATGTTGTATCCGGATATTCCGGTGTCTGATAAAAACCACTTGGTCCATCCTGACTTTGATCAGGATTAATATATGGTCTTTCCAGCATACTCATATGAACAGCCTTTTCCTCAGAAAAACTTTCATTTACACTACTTACAGTGCTAACATCCTTAACATCATTAACATCATTATTGTCATTTCCACCTGCCAGTCTGTACTTATTGTTTTTTGCTTCATTTACAGAACCTTTAATTTCTTCGTTCATGTTTTTCTCCTTAATACATACCCTTTTAAACATTAAACTCCGGTTCTGCTGTTTTGCAAAACCAGAGTATAATATCAAAATGAAATATGTACGTCAAGAGAAAATCCACAATTTACCAAAGTGGTTAAATTTTAAACAAATACTCATATCTCCTTCTCATCTGCATAACCAATTCAATCACACGTTCGCGGACAGTTTCATCATATATCTCGCACCGATCAACTATAGCCTTTACATCATTATATCCGAATGAAAAATGTATCTGTTCTCCATACAATTTCTCAGCTATATCCACCTGTTCAGCGAAATCATCGCAAAAGGTTTTCGACTTTACTTTATCAATACTATGTATGACATCCAGACTCATAGGAAAATCCATCATCGTATCTGACATCAGTCCTGCGCCATTATCAAAAATAGGTGCAAGCCTGAATTCATTTTTATCATTAGTCAGTACTGCAATGTTATGAGTATGCCTGTCTTCATTCAGGAAAATGGAATCAATAGTAAGCATTTTATTCATGTAAATCCCAAAATCAGGAAGCCCGGTTGTTCTTTCAACCTGCTCAACAAGAATCTTTAACCTATCCTCATGATTCTGAACTGAATAAATCACTTTGTTCAGTCCCGTTCCATATACATTTTTAAAAAGTCTTTCAAGAGTAATCAGATTCCAGCCATCTGTAAAGTCCTTACTCCTGCATCCATTATATACATTTCCGTTATAGGTTATCTGTTCCAGGTCATAGTCCACATATTCAGTTTTATCCAGATTGGAAAATCCAAGAAGCTTTGAAACAGTATATTCAGCAAGCCCCTCATATCCGAGATAATCAGCCTTGTACCAGATGTTGTCTCTTACAAATTTCAGCTGATTCCCCTTTGAAGACTGTCTTCCATCATCCCTGATTTCTTCTTTAAACAGTTCTACCATAATTATCCTTTCGTAATCTGTTGGTATTTCGTCATCTCTCAAGTCTTATCCAGAATCTATCCTCCGCCATCCTGCCTTCGGTTTTCTCAATGATCATTATCGGATCATAAAATGGAAGGTCGAGTTTTTTGAGTTCAAGTTTCATTTTGTCCCGAGTTCTCGGAAAACATCTCGATTCGATAAACTCTTCGTATTCTTCAAAGTCCGGTTCAGTGTCTACTCCAAAGGCACGGTAAAGTGGATTATCTATATAATTATATACTTTCACTTTACGTTTTAATTCATCAACATCAATAACGCTGCATACCGTACTTTCGTACATATACCAAAGACGAAGTCCTCTTCCCTTTTCAGGAACTTCAAGCTTCTCTGCCAGTTCAGGCCTTCTCAGAAGAATTTCAACAAGAGGAACTACCGGGCCGGTAATATGTTCACCCTTGGATTCCCAGTTCTCAACTGTTCTCTTGGAAGAATGCACAAAGGCCGCAAATTCCTTCTGCGTCATATCAAGAAGCCTTCTCAATCTTTTTATATCATCTCCTGTGATGTAGTCATTCAAGACGTATTTTTTATCATTTATATTATTATCTTTTCCGGTGTTATTCTTTATTCTTCCCATCTTTCTTACCCATAATTAATTTCCGATTAATAAAACGAAAAACCTCTCGATTCAATTAAACCACAAATTTTGCGGTCAATCAAGAGGTTATCGCCGAAATATTTTCGGTTTTTTTGTTTTTTCTATTTTTATTATGTAATTTCGTTTATTCCGTCATCTCACAACCTTCTCAAAGTCCGATGCCGGATGCTTGCACCATGGACAGATGAAGTCTTCAGGAAGGTCTTCTCCTTCATAAACATATCCGCAGACCTTACATACCCATACAGTCTGTCCCTTCTCATCTTCATCCTTCACAAGAGAGCCAACCTCTTCACCCTTCTTTATATCCTGTGGCTTCGGTTTGATATTTTCCTGATAGTATTCATATGTAGCGGACTTGGCTACATTTCCTTCTGCATCAGTTATCAGATCCATATCCGTAACATCACATATAAAGAGTGTATGTGTTCCAAGGTCTACGGTATCATAAACCGTTCCGGAAATGTAAGCATTGGTTCCGTCCTTTATATAGGTAATGCCGTTCGATGACACACCTATCTTTCCATAGCCCTGGAACTTATTCACATCTCTTCCGGACTGGAAACCGAATCTCTTGAAAAGCTCAAAATCTGCATCCTCACTGATGATTGAGATATTGAACACCTTTGACTCCATCAGCATATCATGGGTAAAATTCAGCTTGTTTACCGCAAATGCTATCCTGTTCGGATCTGTTGTAACCTGTATGGCAGTATTTGTGATACAGCCATTATGTTTATCCCCCACCTTTGTTGTCAGAACGAAAAGTCCGTATGACAACTTATACATAGCCTTTTTGTCCATTTTGTAACCTCCTTATTATTTTCATTATTTCAATCAAGTTTTTTCTGAGTAAGCCCCCTTTTTATCTGATATCCTTCAGTCTATCATTGCATCTTATAAGTTCCATCTCAAAATCATGTCTGTTCTTCTGAACATGCGTCTGAAGAATAAGTCCTGCAAAAAACGACTGGATTGCCGCTATCATCATGAACACGCACATAATGAGTGTCGGAAATTTCGGAACAAGTCCTGTCTTGATAAATTCAATAAGCACAGGAATAAAGAAACCTATGGATACAAGTGCCAGCACAAGAGCGATGAGCCCGAAGAATGCCATCGGCCTGTAATTTCTGAATAGCTTTATTATAGTCCCGATTACCTTGAATCCATCTGAATATGTATTCAGCTTCGATTCACTTCCCTCCGGTCTGTCACGGTAATCTATCACTTCATTTTCTATATGCATATTTTTATCTATCGCATGTATAGTCATCTCGGTTTCAATCTCAAATCCTGTAGATAATACAGGAAAGGTTTTTACAAACTGATATGAGAAGGCCCTGTAGCCCGTCATTATATCCTTAACATCACTTTTAAAGATACGCTTGATACTCTTCATCACGAGCTTGTTGCCAAATCCATGAAATGCTCTTTTGTTCTCACTGAAATAAGTTGATGAAAGTCTATCACCAACTACCATGTCTGCCTGACGATCCAGCACCTTTCTGACCATGGCAGGAGCAAACTCAGCAGGATAGGTATCGTCTGCATCAACCATGATATAGCACTCTGCGTCTATCTCACGGAACATCCGTCGGATTACATTTCCCTTTCCCTGGACATACTCATGTCTGACTATGGCTCCGGCAGCCGAAGCTTTATCTCCGGACCCATCCGTCGAGTTGTTATCATATACATAGATAACAGCCTCAGGCAGAGCTGACTTAAAGTCCTTAACAACCTTTTCAATTGTTTTTACCTCGTTAAAACAAGGGATTAGAACAGCTATCTTATCCATGCTATACCTCGTCGTTATAATACAAATCCATTATACCATATATGCATCGTCAACCTTCAGCTGATTTCTTACTTTTTTCTATAAAAAACAGCATATATACTACCATTACTGCAGCCTGAAGCATCACCATCAGTGTATATGAAAGTGAAGCTCCTATAAGTTCGTATCTCTTAACCAGTATACTTGTTACGAACAGAGTGACAAGAGACACGCCTCCGTATATCCACACCATCAGATTCTGTTTCCTGACTACGATAAATATATTATTAAGGAAATCCACCGTTGCGGTCATTCCTCCTCCTATCAAAAGGATGATAAATGACATCCTGTATTTCATCAGATCAACTCCATAAAATATGGACAGTATCTTCAGCCCTATCAGATAACCTCCTGCTACCACTATAATACTGATTATCAGAATCATGAGCAGCTGCTTTTTTAAAAAGGAGGATAAAACATCATGCTTTTTATCACGCCAGTATTCAGCCAGCTCAACCAGCTTAGGTCTGTAAATAAAACTGCAGAGAAGATTTATGACAAATACCGGCATAAAGATCATTCCGTAATATCCCTGAATAACATCTGTTGAGTATTTTTCCAGAGAATACTTTGCCGCATTGCATATGTAAATATTGAAAAATGTGGTAAGAAAAAGCGGAAAGCATATAACATATAACTTTATTACCTCTCCGGGGCCAGACCTTTTTACCCCCACCTGAAAGATTCCGCAGATATATAGATTTGAAAACAGGAAAATAACAAATGAAACAAGGCACATGGAAATAAAAGAAACAGCCAGATCTTCTGTAATAAGATATGTAACTACAAATGCAACAAGACTGATGGCATATCTGATAACTCCCAGCTTGCTTGCTACATCAAGCCTTCCCCTTCGCTGGTATTCACCGTGAAAAACATCCTCCATGCTTTCAATAACCTTAAGGACGGTACACAGAATAACCAGGTCAAACTTCAGACCTGTATATTTCTTACCGAAGCAGTAGATAAAAATAATAGCTATAGTAATAACACTCGTAGAAATACGATGGATCAGATAATCTCTGAATTTCTGATGATAGCCTATATCCGTAGCCTGATAGTTTCTGACTCCGTAGTTAGAAATCATGATCATCAGATATGCCACGGAAAAAGCATAAGAAAAAATGCCTGCATCCTCTTCACCGCAGAATCGTGTCACGAAAAAAAGCAGTATCACAGACTGCAATGCATTTAACATACTGAAAACAGCATTCCAGAGCTTTGAAGCTCTGGAAATAGATGTTTCTGATTTATTTATGATTCGTTCTTTCAGACTCATAATTCATTTGATTCTTCCGATTTTGTATAATACTTATTGATAAGCTTCGCTATGGGACGGGGCCAGAATTTGCAGAACATCTCATAATTCTCGCCTATTCTTTCTCCGGCTCCCAGAGCTTTGGTCGTAGTGGATTCCTCATGTATCCTGTGATACATAAGAGGCTTCGAAATATAAATAAAATCACCTTTTTCTTTGGATAGCATTTCCCATGCTTCCCAATCCTCGCAGCATACATAATGATTCTTAAACAAAGGCAGCTCTATATTCCGGATGGCAAACATAACAGAAGGACAGCATATGGCATCTCCCATGGAAAGTATCCTTCTTCTTATAAACCTGCTTCCCCTGAATAATCTGAGCCTGAGAGGAAAAAGCATAACCCTCTTTATCTTCAGCATAGAAACGTCTGTAGTCTTCTCACCGTTCCTTATCTCACCATAATCCGAAAACGCAATAAGAGGCTTCTTCGAGCCCTTAAAAGCCTTAATGAACAGCTCTGTATACTCATGGTCATACACATCATCCTGATGAGCTATGGTAGCAAGCTTTGTATCAACCTTGCTGAGTCCGAAATTCCAGTCCTGTGTTATACCCGACTCTCCCTCATTTATATAAACAGGAATATCATATTTCCTTGCTATCCCATCTATATGCTCATTGGGAGTGGATGTAGCAATGATTATTTTGGACTTCATGGTCTGAGTTATCAGCGACTCAACACACTCCTCCAGATATTCACTTTCCTTATATGCACATACAACAAATGTATGTAAATGATCACTCATGCTTTACCTCTTTTTCCTTTGAAACCTTCTGTATTGAGTCATATGAATCCTTACGTAAGATAGCAATCTCCTGGGTCAGTCTTTTTATCTGCTCCGACTGTTTGGATACTTCCATCATTAATGAGAAAATGACAAATATCGCCAGACCGAGTCCGAAGAACGCCAGCATGTTTACAGGATCATATATACCCAGCAGATTTGCCGATTTCTGAAGAAGCTTTGGCCAGCCTCCGAAAACAGCTATAACTATGGCTATCAGACTCCATAAAAGTCCGAATCTGTAATCCAGCTTCTTTTTTGCCACTTTTCTGAAAATGTATAACAGCACTATGGCCATTCCTACAATAATTATTATCCTTAATCTTAATGACATGATCTTAACCTCATTAAACAACTGTTAGCAGGCTGTGAGCAGTAACTCACTTACAAATCCTTGCAATTATGATAGCCATGGACACCTTAATCATATAATAAACGCTTTTTCTCATTGAGATAGAGGACTCTCCCTCGGATCTGCTCCTCATCTTCACTGGAACTTCTTTTGCTCTGTAGCCACTGCACATTACAGTAACCACACTCTCCGGTTCAGGATAATCCTTGGGATAGGAAAATGTAAACTCCTTTATCAGCTTCCTGTTTACCATACGCATACCCGAGGTGGGATCTGTTATTCTTTTTCCGGTAAGAATCTTTATCAGCCGGGTAAAGAACTTTATTCCCATACGTCTCATGGCTGAAGACTGAAAGCCTTCATTTTCTATAAATCTGGAGCCTATAGCCATATCCGCCTCATCTTTTTCCAGTACTTCAAGAAGTGCCGAAAGATACGAGGCATCATGCTGTCCGTCTCCGTCAAACTGTACCGCAGTATCATATCCATGATAATATGCATATCTGTATCCTGCCTGAACAGCTCCGCCTATTCCGAGATTTATGGGAAGATTTAAATAATTAAAATGATTCTCTCTGCAGATTTCCAATGTATTATCTGTAGAACAGTCATTTACGATAATATAATCAAATCCCTTTGAATTCTGCTTAATGTCTTTAATTGTGTTTTCGATATTTCCGGATTCGTTATATGCCGGAATGATAATAATATTTTTCATTTTACTTACTTGAATATTTTTTCAATACATATCTGTTATCATCTTTATCTATAAAGTATACCACAATCTCAGCATTATCTGCTTTATAATCTTTTATCATTTCACTATTATAATAATAATCTCCTTCTTCATTATAACCATCCAGAGATACAACCACTTTTTCTTCCTCTCCCGGCCTTTGAAGTTCAGCCTCCAGCATTTTAAATCCATCCACATCCTTAAATACTGCAAGTGCCTTGAAATCTATTTCCAGTCCATCCTCCTTATCAACAGGTGTGATGGTTGCTTCCTCACCTATGCTGGCAACAAGGCTGTCATTTAACTCTATGCTGTTAAGCTCATTCATAAAGTCAGATTTCTTTTCTATCTCTTCATTACAGTACTCAGTACCGTACTTTTCTATCAACGTTTCCTTATCCGAATAAATATTGGTTCCCAGACCAAGTCTGTCACCCTCTATCTCTATTCCCATGGCAGCAAGTGTTGTCGGGAACATATCCATGGTAGAATACTCTCTGTACTGATCTCCATTTACGGGCTCAACGTCGGAATTGAGAATAGCTGTATATACCTTTCTCTGGTAACTCTTCGGCACATTTAGACAGAAATCCGAGTCCATAGTCGGATGATCCCCGCACAAAACCACAACCGTATCCTTATAGAAGTCCTGCTCCTTCAGCCAGTTAATAAAATCATTAACCTGTTTGCTGGAACAAGCCATACAGTTTGAATACTGGTCGCCGTTATAATACTT
Organism: uncultured Lachnospiraceae bacterium; assembly: GCA_902781895.1. Taxonomy (GTDB): domain Bacteria; phylum Bacillota; class Clostridia; order Lachnospirales; family Lachnospiraceae; genus Eubacterium_Q. The sequence continues at coordinate 46,738 of CACZLA010000012.1, read as the reverse complement.
CTTTTCACACAGTCTGCAAACATATCCATCCTCAAAATGGGTATCAACCGTAAGAAGTGTCAGATTGAATGGTGCACTTTCCTTACTGAGTCTTGTTGCTTCCTCTCTTGCAAACTGGAAAAGCTTCTCATCCTCAAAGCCCCAGAAGACATAGTAATCCTCCGGAATGATTTTTTGCTCCTGAGCATAAATATAATCGTACATGAAATAATCTCCATGTCCGCTGTAGAATAAACGTCTTCCGCCAAAGGACGCATTTGATCCCAGAAGGAGCTCATTTGTATATCCGCCATCCTTCAGTACTTCACCTATACTCTTGACAGATGGATACATACTTTCCTGAGAGGAAATGTAGTTTGCATTTACACCACCGGTCTTTAAAGGCAGACCTGTCGACTGGGCAAACATAGCTCCCATCGTCCATGTAGATCCGTTCAGGGATATTCCTCCATTTAAAATATCCGAATCGCCGGAGAAATCCTCACCCTCTCTCGCCAGATCCACAAGCTCGGGAATGATATTCTCCTGGAATGCACCACCGTCTTCTCTGTCTGTATAGGTCATTTCCATGGATTCCAGATAAATGTATATCACATTTTTCTTCTTCTCAGGAAATGTTATCTCCACATCAGCGGGAGCCACATAATTATCTTCTATGAATGTAGACGGAATATACTGTGCCTTAAGATATTTAACAAATCCCATCCTGTTATCGAAATAGAAAAATGAATAAAGAAGCAGGGCTACAGCTCCCAGAAATGTTGCAAGATAAAACCATCTGACTCTTTTCTTTTTCTTCTTCAGAACGATCAGAACAATAACCAGGGATAATACACATACAAATTCAGGTATTCCGTAAAAAACAATATAATCCCTGATCATAGTTACATTCGTACCCTCAAGGGATGTAGTCAGGTGATACACCAGCTCATCCATAGTAAGATTCGACCATACGCTCAGAAGCCAGTTCACTGTAAAAAACAGCACTATTGATAATACTGCCCCGACCCATATTAAAATTTTTAATATCAGCTTAACAATCTTCATTATCTATTCCTTAAACATAGTAGCAGACACAACCCTTCCATATACAGAAAAGGTTGATCAGTAACATACCCAAACCTGCTATCATATATACATTCTTTCTTCCGAGTACATCTGCAACGCACTTCTTCGTAGGAATCCTGGTGAGAACATACAACGCCGGGAATATAGCAGGAAGCAGATATCTTCCCTGACATCCGGCCACATGATCTGCGCCCACAGGTGTGAAAGAAATATACATGGTTACCGCGCAGATAGCACCTACTCCCACATACAAAAGTAAAACGCATAATCTGTACCATATAGGGAAAGCCTTCCTGTCTTTATCCTCATGACAGATAAGACTCATCAGAACAACAAAAGCAAGGGTTATTCGCCCGCCTATAATAACACCATTATAACTGAGGTGATTCATATAGCTCAGTCCGACAAAGGAAAGCGGATTCAGAAAAACCTTAAGGAAATCAATAATTGTGTTTGCAACAAATCCAAAATTACCAAGTATGAACTCTATCTGTTTTGTCGCATTTACGGTATCTCCGCCTCTTGTATCACCCACTCCAGCATTGGCTATGTTGTTGATATACATAACCACAAACGGAAGTATTATAGCAAGAATACAAAGAATAGTATATAGCTTTCTCTGCTTCTTATCCTTGAATCTTTCTTTGGGAATCACAAGTGCCGGAACAGCCATTACAAAATAAACAAGCTTTGACAAAGTAGATAAGAACAAAGCTATGGGAATCATAAACATTGTCTTTTTATCCATATGCTCCCCTTCCCTCTCACGCTGTGAGAAGATCATTGCATATGCATAGATAACAAGTGCTATAAGCCATGGATCATAGGAATAGCTGCCCGCCATAAAAATATTCGTAGGTATAAGTGCAAAAAGCAGGATCACTATGCTGCCGTGTCTCAGTTTTTTCATTGCCAGATAACACAGCATCGCATAAAACAGCAGATTAAATAACTTGCCGATGATAAAACAAATATGATAGGGCAGACATGCACCTCGTGACAGAGCAAGTCCCAGAGACATAGGTAAATATACCAGCTTTGAAGTAGCAAACTTAAATTCCGTATCCTTATAATAGAATCCCAGGCGGTCTACCTTGTCATACATCTGTATATTCTTATCATTTGTTTCCTTATCATAACCGTATCTGTCCAAAGCAACAGTTGGATAATAACGGAAATTATTTCTATCAGAGAGAGATTTTTTCCCGTCAACAATATGTGAAAGGGAGGATGCATCTCTGTAATGAATTTCATCATCCCACGCTATACCATTAAAGGCCGGCTCGACAAAGACATATACAGTTCCCACCAGCAGTATAATTATAGTACCGAAAAGCGCTATATTTTTCTCCAGACTTTTCCTGTTTGCTATCAGCAGATATATGCCGGCAAATAATATCATGATCAGATATAAAGTCTTATGGTTTATGTTAAAGGTTTTTCCGGCCAGGCTGATATTCTTATCATTAAAAACAAGTCCGACTATCAAAAGGATCACAGCCATGCATACGATCGGAATAAGATTTCTGAGAACCCCCGCTTTATCTATATCAATATGAATACCACTTATCTTCTGATAAAAAATACGTTTTTTATAAAGTAATACAAAGACAGCAAAAACAACTGCCACTGCTATCAGCAGCATGACTGTTTTTTTTGCCGGGTGACTCACAGTCTTAGACTGTGCTATCTCATACAGAGAAAAATCATGATTGATTCCCAGGGATATTATGGCAGTACCGGAGGTAATCCCCTGAAGGTTAAGAATACGTTCCCCCTTGGGAAGAACCTCCTCGAACTCATTAAGGATCAGTCCGGTTTCATCCATATACCAGACAGTTATATTTATATCTGTATCCTGCACCGAATCAAATACCACCAGACATCCGTCTGATTTTACATCCTGTTTAAATGTGATATACGGCTCATCGTTCTCTACCCAGGAGAAGTTCCAGTTTTCATTATCGTATCCCACAACATTAATTAAAGGATTATCCTGAAAATATGAATTCGAAGTCACTTCATAACCTGAAGTTCTGATAGAATTAACCAGTAAAGCAACTATCACTTCAGATAACAGAAGTAACCCTAACATCACATATTTATATTTTTTAATAAAACTAAAGTCACGTTCTTCCATAACAATAATCCTTTTAATTTACTCTGACCTTTTAGCGGAAATAAAAAACTATCTCATTCGGAGCTGTACTGTAGTCATATGTCCTTATACCCTTTTCATCGCACCATTCCTTCAGGCTCTTTGCATTCCATTCATCGCCCTCCATAAGCCACTGGGGTGCATCAAAGAATACTGCCTGAGGATCTACATATTCATAAAAAGTATAGGGCATGATAGAGTTACCATGGTGACAGGGCTGAAGATACTTAGCCTTCAGCTTATCAGGATATTTTTCCTTCAGATAATCTCCCACCTTTTCGGAGTACATATCTGACATGAAAAGCATGGAATCATTCTGACCTTCAATCAGTGTTACCAGGGCACAGTTATTCGGAAGATCCTTTTCTCCGTTTAACTCCACCAGCTTTTCATCATAGGTATTCAGAAATGTTATCTTAAGATTATCAACATTTATTTCATCCCCTCTTTTGGGATAATATACATTTGACTCACCGGAGGAAGCATTCATCCATTTTGCCATAGTCTCGGGATCATCCCAATCCTTTGCAACCTCCAGATATTTATCATAATCCGAATCAAAGGAAGATGCATAGACCTTCTTTATCTCAATCCCCTGGGGATCTTCCTTAATTGCATTATATGCTCCGGCATGATCCTCATGATAATGGGTCAGTATCCATATATCAACCGTTCCACCCATATCCTTTATGACCTGTCGTACATGATCTGCATTTTCGGTCCATCCGCCGTCTATAACTATCAGCTTACCTGACTCATTATTTTGGAGAGTGTAAAACATTGCCTGGTTATCACTGTTACATGAATGCTGAAGTATAGTCCAGTCTGAAAGATCATCCTCTCTGACAACCTTGCCACTTAGATTATAATACTCACGCTTTAACAGATTACTGTTTTCAGAGTAAAAAAGCTTCAGACTTGAATACTTCTCTTTTCCGATCTCAATAGGAGAATTATTCTCATCAACATATGTAACACATATAGGATTTCCAAAAAAATCATATTCCTTAGTATAACCATATTCACCGGTTATAGCAGGAACGGGACTACCATTTTCATCTAGGTAATATATCGCACTTATATTTCCTTTATCATCATATTCCTGTTCGATGATGGCATATCCCAGGGATCTCTTTATTATCTTACCATCACCATCAATAAACCTTATCTGATATATCTTACTACCCTCATTATAGCTTTTCTGTATTCCATATTCTCCTGTTTTAAGCTTTAAGGGTTTGTCATCTAGATCATAGTATTTTTCTTCAATAACTCTTCCGAAAATATCATATTTGTATACTGTTTTAGCCATTCCGGAATTATTGATCATAGGCTCATGATTTTTATTAAGATAACAGGTAGAAATCAACTGACCGGTTCTGTCATATTCCCTGCCCAGTCCATATTCACCTGTCGGACCTGAAATCTGATAACCCTCTTCGTCCAGATAACCGGTTTCTGAGACTCTTCCCGAATCATCATAATAGCATGAAATACCACTATAACCCAAGGATATGTTTATATTTTCTCCCTCTGCACCTATATAATATGTCCGGGCAAGTTTTCCATCCTCATAAACTTTTCTTTCACCATACTGACCATTCGCTATAGCCACAGGCTCATCATCAGGACCAAAATATCTTTCCTCTGTCTGTTTTCCGGATTCATCATAGGTATATACAACCGATGCATATCCAAGACCGGTCATTACAGGGGAGTCTTCTTCATCAACATATGTTACTTTTGATAAATGATGTTTTTCATCATATTCCTTCAGTACTGCATAATAACCGTTAACAGTCATTACCAGCTCGTCATTCACATCCTGATAAAACTCTTTTATTATATCTCCGTGATCATTATAATCACATATTATCTTACTGTATCCGGTGCTTATGATCATCGGATTCTTATCTTCATCTACAAATATCTTTTTGGATATTCTGCTGTTTGAATTATACTCCTTTTCCATTCCGAAATAACCTTCAAACTGTTTGTGAGGATTCCCTGATTCATCAAAATAATACTCTCCCGTTACTCTGTCTTTTTTATCATATCTGTATCTGATCAAAGCATAATTAAACGAAGTAATACAGGGATTTCCTTCCTCATCATAATACTGCATACTGGTTACCCTGTGTCTTTTATCATATGTATATGATATCCCGCTGTATCCTTCCGACAGAGTTACCGGTTCCTCATCCGTTCCGTAGTAAAATTCACGGCTTTTATTTCCGGAATCATCATACTCATATCTTACTATTGCGTAACCGTCACTATTTAAATATAGATTATCATCCGAATCTATATTTCTCTCCTCTGTCACCTGACACTTATCATTATAAGTACGTTCTATCCTTGAAACACCCTTCATGGAATAGATCAGAAATTCGTCTGTCTCCCCATACAGTTCAAGATTACCGAAGCTTTCTCTATTCTCAGCATTACTTGAAACAACTATAAAATCACAAGCCTTTTCACCCGCCAGCTTTAATGTTTCATCTCTATCGGGATTCTCCGAATCCATCAGATATCTCAGAGGAAGTCTGTCTCCCCAGTCCCGTCCGAAGGGCATCATGATGCTTCCGTCATACTGACGGAGCTCAGTAGCTATGGAAGTCGGAGCCGCAATACACACATGCTCCTTAACTCCATGCAGCATATCACTTATCCATATGACTTCATTTGACAGCTTTGAATAATTTTCAGCTTTTTGTATCCAGTCCTCCTTATATACATTACTTCCCACTACGATCACCAGTGCCTCTGCAGCAACAAACAGCCCCAGTTTTTTTACTCCATTAAATTTTCTGATAAAAAACACTGTGGCATAAGCGATAACAAATGGTACCGGAAGCATAGAATATAGTCTGGCAAAATATGCATAATTTCCACTGAACATATCCCTGCACAAATAATAAGTTATGGGATTGTATATAATAATAAGAACTATTATTGAATAACCTACATATGTATATTTGCTTATTCTGTCTTTTTCAAAGATTACTATAGCTAAAAGAGCAATAAAAAAGAAATAAAAGAAACCATTTTTATTCCAAAACATATTTGTGGTTTCTTTCCACATTCTTAACGCATCTTTTAATAATGACAGAATTCCGGACATTAACAGTTCACCTCAGTCATAGTTAATAAAGCAGCAAATATCAGATCAACAGGTAACGATAAGTTAAATAGAATACAGTAAACAGAAGCGGAACCGTTCCACCCCATAATAAATATAATAATCCTTTGTAGGATTTGTTTATTATTCTGTAAAAAATAACTGTTCCCACAAGAAATGAAGCAAAGGTATATATTCCTCCCAAGGTCAGACAGCAGGCCGTAATACTGAGGATAAACATCTGCACTCCTATATCACGTTTATAACCGTTCTTTATCATTCTATAGATCATAACAAGCATAAAGGGTGCAAGGGTAACTGCAAGCACTGCCTTCCCCGAATCGTTGGGACCAAGAAGCCTGAATGTGAGAGAATAATGGGAATGATATCCCCAGATAAAAAGTGTTGCTATGAGCGAAAGGAATATCAGTCTGTTTTCTCTCTCCTTAAACAGCTGATTAGCTATAACATCAAATACAGCATATGCTGCAAGTACTACATAAACATAAATAACAGTATGAGCAATTATGGCAGCATTAATTCCACTGACATAGGAAAGATAAGCCGGATAATAATTAAAAGACTGAATAACTCTTTGGAGCCAGCTGGCATCATGAATAGTGTATGCCCCTGTATAAATATTTGTCATATTTAGATGGTTATCAGCCAGGGCCGCAGAGGAAAATGCAACATAACCATCATCAGCCATATATGTTCTGCTATAGGACACCGCATAATAAATCTGATATGAAAGCAGGGCCAGAAATACCAGTCCATATATTATTTCCAGCTTATTCCACTTATGATCCTTTACCGAACCTAAAACATCTATCCCGGTTTTCTTAACAACCACTATAACAAAAGCTATAGAGATCAGCAGCAATATACTGTACACCCATACACAGACTGTAAGTGTGAGATTAAAAACCGCTCCCCAGAAGAATACAACTCCGAAAACAGCCCACATAAAAAAGCTTCCAAATGCATAAGAATATACCAGGCCCGAAACCCGGTCCATTTCCATATCCTTTGCAATCCACGGGAGCCCAAGCATTATAGGAATAACTGTTATTAATAAAAGAAGTAAAGCGTATCCTAAAATCATAATTCGACCACACCAACATTTCTTTTTCTTTTTCCTACAGTCCATCCGAGAAATCTGTTACAGATCATCGAAGTAGGTATCATTAAAAGAACGATCAGTATAATGATAACTATATTTGAAATCTTAAATTCATCCGGATCAAATATCAAAAGCAGAATCTGCCTGTAAAACTGATTAAAGATCAAAAACCATATTGTATTACGTCCGATAAATAATATACCACTTTTAACCCTTCCGGGTAACACTTCACATATCAGCTTTGAAATAATGAGTATCATCATTGAAAAGCTGACACTTCCGATCATATACAAAGCAGGATTTCCAAAATCAAGAATCCTCATGTTCCATAAACATTCTTTATTAAAAATAAATGTAAGATAAACCACCGGGATTAATATCGGACTGGAATAAATCACGTATTTATTCTCAAGTATATTCTTTATTCTGAGAAAATACCCCGTTCCCATAAAGAACACACCCATAAAGGCGCAGTCAATACTAAGAGGCAGTCTGAAGGAAGCATTACTCATTAAATAACCTATAACACCGAACCCTAAACAGATCAGCATTATGATCCATTCTGAATTATTAATGCCTTTGCATACCGTACAGATAATACAAAACAAAATACTTGCAAAAAACAGTGCAGTAAGAAACCATTGAATGCATTCATAAGGTGACAGCTCCGCATTTTTATTAAACAAAGCTTCAGCCACATCTCCAACAGGAACTATCGCTTCCGGTTCTCCGATAGCATTATATATAACTGTCCATATAATGCAAAGAAGGATTCCATAAAAAAAATATGGAATCAGCAATGATCTGATCTTTCTGCTTATAGTTTTCTTCATCCCGGCAGAAGTATTAAAACAATATCCCGAAATAATAAAGAAGATAGGCATATGAAAGATATGAACTATGATATCAGTAATTGCATAGCTGGTACCTACATGAAGCCACACCATGCAGATAATACCTATTGCCTTTGCCAGATCCAAATAGTCTATCCGTTTTTGCATATGCACTATCCCTTTATACGTTCCATAGAAATTATAATTCGAAAAGACTTATACTATAATCTCCAGAATCTCATTCCTGATGCTTTAAGCTCATCCATACGATATAAGCTCTTTACATCCACAAGGACCTTTTCCTCATCAGCAAGCTCGTCCTTGAAAAGCTCCTTAAGTCTCATCATGGACATAGATCTGAATTCATTATGTCCGACAGCAACTATAACACAGTCTGCCTTCGGAATCTCATCAAATGGAACAAGATCCACTCCATATTCTTCCTTTGCAACATCAGCATCAGCCCATGCATCAGTTACAACAGGCTCTATCTCGTATTCCTTAAGTCTGTTTATAATATCTACTACCTTACTGTTTCTAGTATCAGGACAGTTCTCCTTAAATGTTATTCCGAGGATAACAACTGTCGCCTTCTTAGGAGCCATTCCCGCCTCTATCATTTCCTTAATGGCAGCATCAGCTACAAAGGCACCCATAGAATCATTAACCTGTCTTCCGTTAAGGATGATCTGGCTGTGATATCCCATCTTCTCAGCTGCATTTGTAAGATAATATGGATCAACACCTATACAGTGACCACCAACAAGACCCGGCTTAAATCCAAGTGCATTCCACTTGGTATTCATTCCTGCCAGCACCTCATCAGTGTCTATCTTCAGCTTATCACATATGATAGCTATCTCATTCATGAAAGCTATATTGATATCTCTCTGGCTGTTCTCAACAACCTTAACAGCCTCAGCAGTCTTGATATTTGATACAGGGAATGTTCCGGCCTTGATAACTATGTCATAAACCTTCTTTATCTCTCTTGCAGACTCTTCATCCATACCTGAAACAACCTTTCTTATGGTTGTAAGTGTATGAACACGGTCACCGGGATTGATTCGCTCAGGGCTGTAACCTATCTTCCAGTCCACACCACATTTAAGACCGGATTCCTTCTCGATGATCGGAATACATATATCCTCTGTTACACCGGGATAAACTGTTGATTCAAATACAACGATAGTTCCGGGAGCCAGATTCTGACCGACAGTACGTGATGCACCTTCAACAGGTCTGAGATCAGGACTGTTATCCTCCTTAACAGGTGTGGGAACTGCTACAACTATAAAACGAGCTTCCTTAAGTCTTGCAGGATCTGCAGTAAAATCAACAGTAGTCTTTTTTATTGCCTCTCCAACCTCATTTGTTGAATCGATTCCATTTTTATATTCATTTATTCTCTTCTCATTTATATCGAATCCTATAACCTTGATATGCTTTGCAAACTCTACTGCAATAGGCATACCTACGTATCCGAGGCCTACGAGAGCCAGTTTCTCATCTCCTGATATAAGACCCTTATAAATGTTATTAAACTCCATTGTTAGCTCCTCCTTGTACATTATATATTTGTATTCCTTTTAAAGAATAGCTTCTTTTAATTTATCTGCTACAAACTTTACATCATCCTCCGACATATACGGATGTAACGGAAGACTCAGGACTCTGCCACAGAGTTTTTCCGTAACAGAACAATCAGCCTTCTCACTGTATGAACCGGCAAATGCACCCTGTGTATGCATCGGCTTCATATAGTATACCATAGAAGGGATATTGTTTTCCTTAAGTTTTTCCTGAACCTTAGTTCTGTCGGTTCCTGCCGGAAGCTGAACCGTAAACTGTGCCCAGCTGCTTATATAACCCTCCCTGATCTCAGGAAGTATCAGTTCCGTATCCGCAAGATTTTCCATATACCAGCCTGCAACCTTGTTGATATCATCCACTTCATAGTCTTTAAAAACCTTTAGCTTTACCTGAAGTATTGCTGCCTGAACTGTATCAAGTCGACTGTTAAGTCCCAGTCGTACATTATCATATTTATCATCAGCATTCTTTCCATGAACAGCTATGCTTCTCAGAAGTGCCGCCCACTTGTCATTATCCGTAAATACAGCTCCGCCGTCTCCATAGCATCCCAAAGGCTTTGCCGGGAAAAAGCTGGTGGTAGCTATATCTCCGAATGAGCATGCCATTTTTCCATTTATCGATCCGCCAAATCCCTGAGCTCCGTCCTCAAAAAGAAGCAGGTCGTATTTTTCACAGATGGGAATTATCTTTTCATATTCAGCAGGCTGTCCGAAAAGATCAACTGCTACCACAACCTTCGGAGTATACTGACCATCACTTTTTACTCTTATTATTGCCTCTTCAAGCTTTTCCGGATTCATGTTGTAGGTTTTCTCGTCAACATCTACAAAAACACAGGTTGCTCCCTCTCCCGCCGGACACTCTCCGCTTGAAAAGAATGTAAAATCCGGAACAAAAACAGCATCGCCGACACCTATTCCCCATGCCTTAAGGGCAAGGGTGATGGCATCCGTACCATTTGCACATGATATGCAATGCTTAACACCAACATACTCTGCCAGCTGTTCCTCCAGCTCCTTTACCTCAGGTCCCGATATATAGTGAGCACCTTCACATACACTCTGAACCTTCGAGTCTATTTCACTTTTCAAAATCTGATACTGTTTCTTTAAATCTCTGAATTCCATTTTCTCTCCATCCTATAACTGTATTAATCCTTCATTCATCATTTTATACTTCCTGCCGCAGGAACACTCAAGACTGTCTCCCAGTCTGTTTCCGCATTCACAGACCCAGCCTATATGTCTGGCAGGTACTCCTGCCACCAGGGAATACGGCTTAACGTTATCTGTAACCACCGCTCCTGCTGCAACCATACACCACTCACCCAGCTCGTGTCCACATACTATTGTAGCATTTGCTCCAACCGTCGCCCCGGTATGAAGTATCGTTTTTTTATAACCCGCATGTCCCTTGGGATATTTAGCTCTGGGAGTCAGATCATTTGTAAATACCATTGAAGGGCCGCAGAAAACGTAGTCCTCAATTTCAACTCCTTCATATATGGAAACATTATTCTGAACCTTGACTCCATCTCCGATCTTTACATCATTGGACACATTAACATTCTGTCCAAAGGAACAATTCTTTCCTATCACGGCTCCGGACTGAATATGACAGAAATACCATATCTTTGTCCCATCACCTATTATAACATTATCATCAACATAACTTGATTCATGAACAAAAAAATCTCCCATATATCAACCTCTTTCACTTTTTTCGACTTCCTGACTGGAGAGTCTGATTCCCAGTATTGACACTATAACAAGCTTAACAATATTGCTGGCCAGAACGCCTACACAAAATCCCATCAGTCCGAAATATTTATAAAGAATGATAGCCGACAACAGATATACAATAAGTACCGAACCGTTAATTATCAGCTGCCATTTCATTTTACAGAATTTTATGGTAAATGGAGTAATAACACTGGACATCATTGATATCATGGCAACTGCCGTCATTATCGGAACATACTCCATAGATCTGTCCACCCACTCGGGGTACATTATACTCAGGGCAGGTCTTGCAACTATCCTGCAGACAAAATAACCTACTATCGCTATAAGCAAAGTAGAAACCATAAGCCTGTACATCACATTTCTGTTCATCGTATCCTTTTTTGAAATGTATGACAGAACCACGGAATTTATCGGAGTAACTGCAGAGCTTATAACTTTTCCAAACAATGTGGATGCGTAATAAATAGAAACCGCAGTTCCGCCGATCATAGGATATATTATCATTCTGTCTGCATAATTAAGAAGATTCAGAAGCAGAGAAGCCGACAGAAGAATAATAAGATCCTTTAACGTATCCTTAAACAGTACTGTTTTATTCAGACTCTCTCTGGCTATTTCACTCTTCTTATTTATATATACTATGGAAAACAGCAGACCCATGATATATATGATCTCCCAGTAACCGATACATAAAAATATCAGGAGTCCGACTATATAACCCAGGATCATTACCAGGTTGTTTATTACTATACCTACAAAATCAAGCTTTATCCTGAAAACAACTATCGCGTATTCCCTGTATGTCCAGGCAGCCGCCAGAATAAATAACAGAATAATATCAACAAATGAAATACCATAATGATATGTATATCCGCATACCACGAAGGATGCAATAACCATCTCCGAGACTACAAGTATTCCGAAATCACCCTTTAGCGAGCTTTCTTCATAATTATTATTCTTAACCAGCCTGATATTGTTAAGAGAATTTCCCATGGAGCCGGAAACCACAGTCAGTATGGAGATGATGGTAAGCATTTTACCATAGGGTTCATCTTCTATATATCTGGATAATAAAGGAAGAATAACCAGCTGGAGTATTGCCAGTGGCAAGGCTGTCGCACAAATATTGAGTATTACATCTATAATTATTCTTTTATACTTTTGAAACATAAGTTTACTTCATCTCCGGTCGCATTTTTTAGTAACCATATAAATACAATAACCAGTCCTGCTCCACCACCCAGTAACCATGTCAATAATGCAGAATCATTCAGATAATAAAACAGTATTATCAGTATAGGATATACTACCTTTGTAGGAACTCCCTTTGATATCCTCTCCACCAGTAAAACGATAAGCACCAGAATTACAGAGAATATCACTACTCCGGCCATACCATAATTTGCATATGCATCGCCCCAATATCCGGAGTTACAATGACTGTCGGGAACACCCAGATAACTCGCTATAAGCTTCGGTGCTTCCATGGTGTATTTTGAAGTCACACCAAATAGTTTTCCTATGGAATTATCCGCAAAATACAGAAGTCCGTTCTCTTTGAAAAAATCATAATATGAAAACTTGATCGTTGCGGGAACAAAAAGTGTTCTTCTTACCATCAATGATATGGGATATATGTTTCCCGTAACACTGTAAAAAACTCCCGAAGCAAGTGTCATTCCCGCCAGACCATAGACCAAAGTCTTGATGATATCCCACCTGGAATACAAAAAATAAACAAGGATAACCAGTCCCAGTGAAAACAGCGTTGATTTATTCGCATATATAAGATAAAGATAAAACTGCGGAATAAAACCAACAAGGAAAAGGATTATCTGTTTACGGTACATGCCCAAAACTATTACAAAAACACATACCACCTTAAATACCCAGGGTATTATATAACTGAAAGGAAACGAATATCCAACTCCCTCTCTTATACTGTAAACATTCATCAGATCCATGGCTGCAAGGGAGCCCGTACCGTAGTTAATAAGGGAATAGAGCATAGCTCCACCGATAAGTGCAAGTATGGATATTTCCAGACAGATGCTTGCCGAGCCTGAAACCACTATCTCTTTATCTGCACATACTGTTCGGGAAAGTCTGATGATTGCCTCCTGTATACAGTAGGAAATCGTAATAACCAGCATAAAGGCAGTGCTTCTGTCAGAATATGCATATAACGAGAGCATCGGAATATACATGACTATAAGCTCAACCGCCATAAAAACATCCGAAAAACGTTTTTCATTAAATTCAGTTATAACTAATACTATCAAAAGCAAAACATATGAAATGATCACCTTATTATTATTCGCAATATACTGCAGCCGCATATAATACGAAAAAACAGGTGCTATCCATTTTACAAAGGAATAATCCAGTATAACCTTGTAAAGGATCATTCCTATAATACAGATTGCTTTTACTTTTAATGAGTAATCTTCTTTTTTTATAAACATATCAGATCAAACCATTCTTACCAAATAATAGTCGTTATAATGCTTCAGATCCTGTTATAAAAATCTACAAGCTTCTCTCCATCGCTCTCCCAGTTCATTTCCGAAAGAATAGCTCTCTGACCCTCTGCAACCATTTCCTCTGCCAGCTTCGGATCATCATATATCTTATTTATCGCATCGGCTATCTGCTGTTCATCGGAAGGATCAACCGCAATACCAAACTTATATTTTTTCAAGGTCTTTTTATAATATGGGAAATCGGAAATAACCGTCGGGATTCCCAAAGACATATACTCATAAAGCTTGGTAGGCAGATTGTCCAGGTAAGAATACTGTCCTGTTTTCTGCAGGAGTGATAAGCCAACCGAACACTTTGCCACCTCTTCCAGAGCCTCATCATGGGGCAGCTGTCCCAGTAATTCTATATTTGACGCCTCCGGCATTTCCTGTAAACCATTTCTAATATCCACGGAAACATCTCCTATAAGTACGAACTTCTTATCTGCCAGATGGGCAGCACGGACCATTTCATAAACGCCTCTTGTTTCGGTAACGGATCCCACATAGCACACCTTAAACTCTTCACTCTTTTCATTTTTCCTGTCCACGTCAACTATAGACTTGCTGGGAAAGTTTCCTATTATTACCTTCGGAACGTTAATATCAAAGAAATAATCCCTGCCTTTACAGGTACATGGATAAACCAGACCACTGAGCTTATTTATGGTTCTTGACTCATATCCACGATACATCTTCGAAATAGTTTTTCTTAAGAATGTAGGAATATAGTCCTTTGTCATAATCTGCATCGCAGTAAACTCATGACTGTCATATACAACCTTTTTATTTCTTTTTCTCAGCTTTTTTCCGACACCCATCAGTTCAGGATCATGTATATGATAAATATCTGCATCAACCTGAAGAGCCTTTTTATATGCTACCCGGGAAAGTCTGAACATTCTGTCCATACGATTTTTTGTTTTCTTTCTTAATGAAATGATCTTTACTCCGTTTTTTACTTCGTTTTTCATTTCATCATTTACGATCAGCGTAACATCAAATCCATGTCCCGCCAAAAAAGAACATTCTTTTTCAAATATACGTACATCATATCTGTTTGGATGTACTGTTGTAATATGACAAACCTTGATCTTATCCAATCTTCCGGCTCCTCTCGTAAACCAATAAACTAAAATGTTCCCTTCATATCCAGACTTGCAAAATCAGTAAGCGGAAGCTTTACTACCTCACCGGTCTTAACTGATTTATATATGGAAAGTATCATTTCCAGTGCATTTCTTCCTGCAACAGCATCAACATATGGCTTTCTATCATTCTTTATCGCATCTATAACATCAGCATACAGAGAAGTATGACCGTTACCGTATACATTTGACGTAGCCTCTTCCAGGCCCTTATTCTTTTCATCAGCCTCTGTTTCATCGGCAAAATCCCAGACATCTATATTGTTTGTTGATTTGCCTCCCAGCTTTACGGTTCCCTTTTCACCAAAAAGGAACAGTGTCTCTTCAAGATTCTGAGGATATACATTTGTGGTTCCTTCTATAGTTGCAACAGCACCGTTTGCAAATGTCACAACAGCCATTCCAATATCCTCTACCTCTAAATAATCATGCTGCTGCTGACGTGTCACACCGTAAACCGAAACAACATCATCACCCATCATCCATCTGAGAAGGTCGATTCCGTGAATACACTGATTCATAAGACATCCGCCGTCTTCAGCCCATGTTCCTCTCCATGGAGCCTGCTCATAATACTGTTTACCTCTGTTCCATCTTACATGGATGGAGCCATGGGAAAGCTTACCGAATCTTCCGGCTTCCAGAGCATTTCTCATCTGCTGAACTGCTACATTAAATCTGTTCTGATGACATGCTGAAACCTTGACGCCCTTTTCTTCAGATCTCTTTATGATTTCCTCCGCATCAGCCATGCTCATAGCCATAGGCTTTTCTATGATCACATTTATTCCATGATCTATACAATAAAGAGCGATCTCTGCATGGGCTCCGCTTGAGGTTGCTATTGCAACCAGCTCAAGCTCTGGATGTTCCTCTATCATTTCCTTATAATCAGTATATCTTTCAATACTTGTATCATTATTCAGATCATGCTTTGCAAGCAGTGATTCAATATTATCCGGTTCAATATCACATGCAGCAACAAACTTAAGATTATTGTTTAAAACCGCCTTTACGTGATTTGTTGCTATTCTTCCGCAACCGATTAATGCATAATTCACCTTTCATGTCCTCCAAATTCTTCTTTTTTTTATTTTTCTCGGCTTAAAGACCAAACGGATTATTTCTATCATCAACCATTGTCTCCGGCCATCAACAAAAACTAATTATTGTTATAAATAAAATGGGGAATTTCAAAAACCTCTGCGTATTTTTCGCCTATCTGAACTCCATGAGTTAATAATAATCCCCTAATAAACTCTTCACTTACATAATCCCTTCCAGATTGAGATTTATAACATGACACGGCTCTTATTTTTTTATCAACATCATCTGAATCAACACAATAAAAAAACTGATTATCAAAAGTATAATTATTCCAAGGTACTTCGTATTGAAGAATCGTTTTCTTCTTAAACGCTCTTAAGCATTCTGATGCAATAGTAACATGATCCTGATGAATATCATGAATAGATGGAGAAAAAACGACATCTGGATCAATTTCCTTGTCTAATTTTATCATTGCATCAAGAATATCCTGCCTATGATCCTCAAAATGTCTAACTTGAAAATCTAGGACCTTGACATTTTTGTTATTAACACCTAAATTTTTAGTAGCTTCCAACATTTCATTTATTAATGTATCTGGAGCCCAACCATCTGGAAGAGAATCTCTACATGACGAAAATGCCACGTAATATACATCCGTGCCCTTCTTTAACAAATTCGATATAGTAGCCCCACATGCTAATTCACCATCGTCAGTATGTGGTGCTAGTATTAGTGCCTTTTCAAATTTAATATTCATTTCTACAATTTTTCTCCTTTCGGATTTACATTTCGTAATTTTTTTGCTGGGGATCCCACCATTACAACGCCACCCTCAACGTTATCTAATACCATAGCCCCAATTCCAACAATACTTCCTTCTCCAATTGTAACCTGATTTTTTATGATAGAGCCTGGAGCAATATACGCGTCTTTTTCTATATAACTACTTCCTCCTAACATAGAAAGTGCTATTATCAATGAATTATCTTCAATAATAACATTATGACCTACATGACATAAATTATCTATTTTTACATTTTTACCAATAATAGTGTCATCAATTGTCCCTTTATCAATACAAACGTTCGCTCCAATCTCTACATTATCCTTTATCTCTACTCCACCACAATGAGGAACCTTACAATAAAATCCTTTATCATCTTTATAATATCCAAATCCATCTGTTCCAATCACTGTACCCGAGCCTATTGTAACATTATTACCAATTACACACTTACATTCAATAGAAACATTGTTTTTGATGCAAACATTATCACCAACTATAACATCTTCACATAAATAAGAATTTGCACCTATTCTTGCATTTTCACCAATCGTTCTTGTTTCAATAATCGCAGAATCACTAATACCATCTTGCCCCTTATTACTACCAAAAAAACGATCAATAATCATAAAAAAGACTTTTTTAGGATAATCACACATTATCCAATTGAGGTTATTATTTATATCAAATATATCTGTATTGTTACATACTACAGTTAAATCAAAGCTATCATTTAATTTTTTTAAATCAAAATCGTATACATTTTTTATCCAAGTTAAACATTTATCTTTTTGATTACTGATTGAACAAATGCCATCAATTTTATTCTCTTTATTACCATAATACTCAAATACAATATTACTATCGTTTAAAAATTTCATAATATCCTTTATTATCACCATATCATCACTTCCATTAATACATTAATACAACAAAATCATTTGCCAATTTTTCATATATATATTTATTCAAAACCTCTTGTTTACCACGATCTCCCATTTGTTCCCGTTCCTTCTTGGGAGTATTTATCAAACTTATAATTGCATCCTTTAAGAGTTTTGGATTTTCTGATTTCACAACTATCCCACAATCTGAATCTGTTATTGGAGATGGTGGGGCATCAATGGCAAAAATTACAGGTTTGGCGGCCATCATTCCATCAAACATTTTATTTGGGCATACACCAAACCGATATAAAGGTGATTTTTTAGCACCAACATAAACACAATCAAAATACTCCGTTAATTTCGGTATTACTCTTTTTTCAATAGGGGGAAGAAAAGTCACATTTTTCAACTTCTTATCAGTAACATATTTTTCAAGATTCTTTTTCTCTACCCCATCGCCTACAAGCACAAATTGAACTTGTTCCTCTTTCATTATTTCTGCTGCTTCTATAAGAGTGTTTAGACAATTTGATAAAGCATGCCCTCCAAAATACCCAACTATAAATTTATCCTTATTATTTTCAAAAACACTTAAATACTCATAAGGTAACGGCAATGGATTATCCCATTCTTCTTTTACAACTCCATTTGGAATATAAATAAACTTATTTTCTTCCAAATAATGCTGTAACATATAATCTTTTGAGTATTTAAGCAATGAAACACATTTATCGCAATGCTTATAAGCAGAATTCTCAGCAATCTGCATAGTTACCACAAACGGACTATGTTTTGACATACCTCCAACTTCATACAACGTAGATGGCCACATATCATGAACTTCATGAATATATTTTGCCCCTGAAAGCTTAGCAATTTTTTGAGCGGGATATGTATCAAGTGGATATGTTGACGAAGCTATTACCACATCAGGATTCCACTTTCTAGCAATTCTTTTTGCATTAAGCATAAGCTTACGCACAAATCTTTCCATAGTAAGGGCTCTTTTCACTCCGTTTCCTGAATAAGCCCCAGTTCTTACCCATCTATATTCAATTCCATCTATCATCTCTTTCTTAAAATCGCCATCAATATTCTCGGGATTCTTTTTTCTTAGATGCGAATAATCTCCCGCTATGATCGTAACCTTATGTCCCATCTTTACCCATTCTCTTGAGAGATAATATGGTCTGAATTCCATACCCATCTCAGGAGATCCTGCATAATGCTCTATATACAATATATTCATTTATACTCCTTCCCTAAAACAGCAAAAACAGTTCTAAACATCGTAAGTATGTCTTTGAAAATATTAAAGCTTCGTATGCTTTTCAGATTATACTTCATTTTTTCAGGAAGAACTTCTTCCACATACACCTTATCAACATCCTCAGCCGCATCCAGCAGCTCCGCCTCGTCCTTATATCTGATACTTGCCTCAGAGGTTATGCCTGCCGGCATAAGAAGCGTTGCCAACATTTCCCTGGAATACTTCTTAACGTACTTTGTAGCTTCCGGTCTGGTTCCCACAAAACTCATATCTCCAAGAAGGACATCTATAAGCTGGGGCATTTCATCGAGTCTGAGACCACGAAGCTTACTTCCCACCTTTGTAATCCTTGCATCCGCTCCGACAGTTACTGCCGTACCTATCTTGTCGGCATTATTTACCATTGTCCTGAACTTGTGTATCCTGAATCTTCTGCCATAGGTCGTTATTCTCTCCTGACGGTAGAAAACAGGTCCTGGAGAATCAAGCTTTATCATTATAGCGATAATGATCATTGGGACAAAAAGAATAATAAGCATAAGCAGAGCAACAAAAAAATCAAAAGCTCTTTTTAGTGTAAGTGAAACCCTTTTCTTTGAAAGAATATCATAATAAGGTTTCACCTCATCACATCTCATAATTGCAGGCAGATCTTCCCACTTTCGAAGTTTCATATCCTGATATCCTTTCCTACAAATAATCCTTTACAACATCCTTGTAGTTCTCAGTCACATAATCCACATCCTCATCCGTAAGCAAGGTATGAAGAGGTAATGTGATCAGATTTGAATAATAATCATAAGCATTAGGGAAGTCCTTTATATCCCATCCCATATTCTTATATGCTGTCATCATGGGAAGAGGTTTATAGTGAACATTTGTATTCACTCCTCTTTCAGCCAGCTTTATTATTATTTCTCTTCTTATTTCATCGCTTACACCCGGAATCCTTGTAAGATAAAGATGTCCGGATGAAGAACTGTTTTCAGTATAATGACATAAATGCATGACTCCCAGTTCATCACACATAGCATCATACTTTCCGATAATTTCCTTCCTTCTTTCAAGAAGCTTGGGATATCTGTCAAGCTGGCGAAGTCCGATGGCTGCCATGACGTCAGTCATATTACACTTATACCATGGGCCGACTATATCATACTCCCACGCACCCACCATGGTTTTAGCCAGAGCATCCTTACTCTGTCCATGGAGACTATACAGCTGATACTGACGATATATCTCTTCATTATCAACATTAGGTATATCTCTCCATGTGGCAGCTCCACCCTCGGCAGTTGTAAAATTCTTTACCGCATGAAAGGAGAAGCTCGTAAAATCAGCTATCTCTCCTGCCATTTTACCATTTCTTTCAGCACCGAGAGAATGAGCACCATCAGCAAATACGAGAATCCTGTTCTTTGCTTCCTGTATTTTCTTACCAAGTTCGCAATTTCCCGACGGAGTAAAGAGATTCTTTTTTGAGTCTGCAACCTCAAATATTCTGTCATAGTCTGCGACTATTCCACCAAGATCAACTGCAACTATCGCCTTTGTTTTATCGGTAATAGCTTCAGCCACTTTATCATAATCCATTTCCGTGGAGTCCTTTTTACTATCCACAAAAACCACTTTTGCACCGCAATGAATTGCTGCAGATGCTGTGGCAGTATATGTGTAAGCAGGAACGATCACTTCATCCCCTTCGCCTATTCCACACACACGGAAATTAAGTTCCTCGGATGCGGTTGCTGAATTAAGGCACACAACCTTCGAAGTATTACAATACTCTGCAAGTCTTTTCTCCAGCTCTTTTGTTCTTGGACCTGTTGTGATCCAGCCGGATTTCAATGCCTTTATAACTTCCTCTATTTCCAGATCCGTAATATCCGGAGGACTGAAATTAATGACTCTGCTCATAAATAAGTATCCTTTCATTAAGCAACTTTTAAGGACAAGCCCCAATAATACAGAAAACAATTTCCGGTACTACAAATCTACATTTTTAGGATTGTATGTAGGAACAATACTGGATACTGTCTTTTTGATAGTTTCCGAATCATTATTAGCAGCTATCATCAGGTTCTTAAGATCTTCCATGAATTTATCATAATTCATATTTATAGGCTTACCGATATGGATCAGCTTATTAGGAGTTTCCTTAAGTCCTTCTTCATCCATAAGAAGCTCTTCATAAAGCTTTTCGCCCGGTCTGAGACCTGTAAACTGGATTTCAATATCCTTGTATGGTTCATATCCCATCAGCCTTATCATATTCTCGGCAAGATCCAGTATCTTAACCGGAGCACCCATATCCAGCACGAAGATTTCTCCGCCCTTTGCATAGGTGCTGGCCTGGAGCACGAGAGAAACAGCCTCGGGAATAGTCATGAAATATCTGATTATCTTAGGATCCGTAACCGTAACGGGGCCGCCGTTTTCTATCTGTTTCTTAAACAACGGTATTACAGAGCCGTTTGATCCAAGTACATTTCCAAATCGTACTGCCACAAAACTGGTCTTTCCCTGATTATTTTCAGTAGGTTCTTTACGTCCCTCTGCAATAGCCTTCTGTTCAGCAGCCTTGGCCTGTATGATCATCTCGCATATACGCTTTGATGCACCCATGATATTTGTAGGATTAACAGCCTTATCCGTAGAAATAAGAACAAACTTTTCACAGCCGTACTTTTCTGCAGCCTGGGCTGTTTTGAGTGTTCCGAAGACGTTATTCTTTATTGACTCGTTGGGACTGTCCTCCATAAGCGGAACATGCTTATGAGCAGCCGCATGGAAAACGATATCCGGTTTATAGGTTGCAAATATACTCTCCATTCTGTGAGTATTTCTGACACTTCCTATCAGGTATAATACATTCTCATATATACCCTTTTGTCTAAGCTCCTGCTGAAGATCATATACATTATTTTCATAAATATCGAGAACTATAAGCTTTCTCGGAGCATGCTTTGCTATCTGTCTCACAAGCTCTGATCCTATGGAACCTCCACCACCTGTAACAAGAACGGTTTTACCCTTAAGATGTTCAAACACCTCAGTGTTATCAACCACTATTGACTCTCGTCCCAGAAGATCATCAATACTTACTTTATTCAGTGATGCCAGAGATATATCCTTGGCGTTCATCAGCTGATAGGTTCCCGGAAGTGTTCGGATATCTTTGATTCCGGCTTTATGACACTTTTCGATAACCGTTTTTCTGGTCTTTGCACTGACCGAAGGCATGGCAATATAGATTCTTGTAATCTCATATTTATATACCAGCTGATCCAGATCATCTCCGGTACCTTCTACTTTTACACCGTCAACTATCTGTCCCTGCTTTGAAGGATTATCATCCACAAAACACATACACCGGCCTTCAACATATTTACTGTTCTGAAGCTCTCTCAGTATTCCGACACCGGCGCTTCCAGCACCATAGATTATGATCCTTTCGGCATAATCCTTGTTACCTGAGTGAACAGAAACCAGAGACCTTCTGAGTCTCCAGTAAAATCTCGAAAATCCCACAAGGATGGTTAATACAAAAAAGCTGATGACATAAAAGCTTCGCGGCTGTCTTAATTCCATAAGAACCATTCCGGCCAGCTGTATAAGCGAAGTCAGAAAGCAGGCAAAAATGACTGAAAGCATTTCCCTTACACTGGCTTTAGACCACATATAAGAATACAAATGAAACAGTGCAAATATTACGATGGTGCAAAGTACATAGATTGGGAAATACTTTATGGCATATGAACCATACTCCTCCGGAATCATTTCAAGACTGAAATCAAATCTTATCCAGAGTCCGACAAATGATGCAATTGCACATGCGAAAATGTCCAGAATCATCAGGAACACTTTTCTTTTCTTTTTTCCAATAAAGAAGCTCTCCATAATCTTTATCCTTTACAAAATCTGTTTAGCATCACATATAACAACACCGGCTATATTCTTCTTGGTCTTACTCAGCTCATTTATGGCAAATCCGAGCTGCTTCATTTCTGTTTTTGCATAAGAAGCCATCAGTATAACCGCATCGCTGTTTACTGCGGAAATAATAGCATCTGCATAATCACTTATATTTTTCCCGTTTATTACAAGTAAATCTTTTCCTTCTCCATCGGTTTTGATTTTCTGGGCAAGCTTATCTACAGATACTTCCTTACCATCGAGAGTCGCAACCTTTTTACCTATCTTACCAAGCTCTTCTTCTATGGTCGGAAGCATTTCATCTTTTTCGGAATACTTATCGATGGGAACCAGTGTCACAACCCTGCAGTCATCAATAAGTGAAATATCGTAAGCAAGTCTCTTGTAGGCCTCAACCTGTCTATCCTTCTTCTTTGGTATGAGTCCCATACATTTAAGCTCATAATATCCCAGATCCTTTGATGTTCTTACGGGATCCCTGAGAATAAATACTATAAACATTATCACAGCTGCCATGAATGCTCCGCCGAAGCCTCCGATGATAAACGCTTTTATAAGTGATGTTTTACTTATCTCGGGACTCTTAACAACTGAATCAGAGCTGCCTATTGACACATTTGGTGCATCAATAACTTCAACCTCATCAATGCTTGTATAATCCTTCGAATTCTCCATAAACTCCTTTATCACGGCTTCTGAAATCTTAGCCGCTCTATCAGGATCCACATCCGTAACGAACACCTGCATTACATTTGATCCCAGGAAATTTGATATGATCATCCATCTCAGATCGTCAACAGTGATATCACTCATATCGTCATAATCACGAAGCTTCAGATCATCTATAACCTTCTGCAGAGAATCACTTCTTATCAGAAGGATATTAGCATCCTGCTGTAGGCACTTCACCATCTGGTAATAATCCATCTTGGTGTTTCCCTCTATAAAATCATAATTAAAATCAACAAATACCTTTGCATATGCATTAAATGCATTCGCCGGCTTTGCAGAATAAGTATACGGAAGAGGGGACGATGCCGGGGCATAAAACGCATCGTGATTAGTGGTCCTTACTGACGTCAGTATTGCCTTCTTCGCATTTACCACAGGCTTTTTTGATTCATCACTCTGCTTCAGATAGTTATATCCCATAAAGAGCGCGCCGCATATCACAGCTATGAGTATCAGCTTTACTGCCTTTTCCCATAAATATCTAAAATACTGAAAAAGATCTATTTGTCTTACCTTATTATTCATTTCTTACACACCTTGTTTTTAAAGATTTATTATCAGTCTGTTTTTACTGTTTATGTTCAGCTTTTCTATATCAGCTATCTTATTATTGACGAGAACCCTTACTTCATATTCTCCCTTTTCAATAATACCTCTTTTAATCCTTGACCTGCATCCGCAGAACGAAATGCAGTTCTCATAGCTGAAGGTTTCGACTACATCCTCTCTTCTTACCGGAAATGTATTTATCACATATGACTTATTCTCACCTTCAAGAATAAATTTCGTATCAAGATTGATATTGTCATCAAATCCTTCCTTAAAGGCCCAGCCCTCTATATATACACACCAGTCACTTCTTGATATATCGATACCATATCTTATGGATTCATCAACCTCATATTTTGAAATGTCGGTTTCTTTCACATCATAATTAATATCAATTTCATAATTAACATCAAAGTCACAATCAGTCTGTGTCAGATTTTCATTATAAAAGGGATCATGTCCTTTAAACTGAGGATGCTTATAATAAAGCTTGTCCTGCTCGCTCATAAGTCTGGCAAACTTAGCGGGATCCATGGCATCGTCTCCCCGGCTTATAGACTCATGATGATAAAGAACGGCGTCATTTCTGATAACATTATAATAGCCTTCTTTTATCAGGTTGAAACAGAAATCTATATCGTTATATGCCACTGCAAGACCCACATCAAATCCGTCTATCTGATCAAATTTTTTCTTACTTACCATTAGACAGGCAGCTGTCACAGCCAGAACATTAAAATCAAGCTTGTTTCTGTTGAAATAATAGCTCTCCTCATCGTCCATCTTTGCAAACTCATGCACCGGACCGCCTTCTATACTGATAACCCCTGAATGCTGTATCAAGGTAGTTCCCGGATAAAGAAGCTTCGCACCTACAGCTCCCACATGAGGAAGCTGAGCCTGGCCAAGCATCCTGTCCATCCACTCAGGATCGATAATCTCTATATCGTCATTAAGGAACAGCAGATACTCACCCTTTGCCAGAGATGCACCCTTATTGCACATGTATGAAAAGTTAAATTTCCTTTTATCATAATCATATCTGCAATTATATTTTTCGCAGAGCTTTTGATATGCCGGTTTATTAATATCCGAGCTACCGTTATCAACTACAATAATCTCATAGTTTTCATAAGCTGTTTTTTCCGACAATGTGCTGAGACACTGTTCCAGTATTTTCGGATTGTCCTTCGACGGAATGATCACACTTACAAGAGGATCATTCTGAGGAATATATCTTACTCTGTACTGATATATTCCATCCAGCCACTCAAGCTCAGCACTCTGCTTACGTCTAGCTATGGCGTCTTCTTTACATTTTTTCGAGCGTTCCTTTATATATCCTTTTGATTCCGGATTTCCCGCAGTAGACTCTTCCCTCTCCCTCCAGTGATAGAGCACCTTGGAAATATGACCTATTTTATCGGTCTTCTCCGCAACCCTCAGGGTAAGATCATAATCCTGACAGCCGTCATATTCAGATCTCAGGCCACCAAGTTCATTTACAAGGGACCTTTTATATACTCCCAGATGAGAGGTATACATATATGACATAAGTGTATCCGGTGACCAGTCAGGCTTAAAGAACGGTGTATGCCTTCTGGTTCCATCATCATCTATCTTATCCTCATCGCTGTATATAAAGTCATATTTTTCTTCATTCAGTTTTTTTACTACTTCATAAAGTGCAAAAGGAGCAAGTGTATCATCACAGTCCATAAAGGCTATATACTCACCTTTAGCAGCTTTTATACCGGTGTTTGTACATTCGGATATTCCGCCGTTCTGCTTCCTGAACTTTGCTTTTATTCTCCTTTTCCATCTGCTCTTCTTCTTTAATGTAGGCTTGACGCTTTCATAGGTCGAACAATCATCCACAAGTATCAGCTGATAATTATCATATGTCTGATTCTCCACAGACTCGATACATGGAATAAGATGTCTGTCCTCAACATTGTAAACGGGAACCACTATGGAAATCAGCGGATTATAATCAAAAATCTCCCCGGTTTCATACTCAGCTTCCCTCTTCTGAACCCATGACTCATAATCTCCCTCTGTAATCTTCAGGAGTTCCTCAAACTTAAGTCTGTCAGCCTCTGCCTTATTGACTATCTTCTGCTGCTCTTCTATTTCCTTCTGACGTCTTTCCTCTTCAAGCCTTATCCGTTCTTTTTCGGCTTTTTTCTTATTTGGATAATGCATTATCAAAGAGTACAGCCCGTAAAATGGATTCTTAATGCTTCTTTTCAGCTTTGTATATTTAGCTGACAGAATATTTATCTCATCTATCTTCTCCCCCAGCAGTCTGGAATGTTCCATAAGATTGCTGTGAAGAGTATTGTTTATTTCATTTAAGTCTGAATTGTCTTTTTGAAGGTTGGATATTATCTCATTCTTATTTTCAATATCCTCCTCTTTCATATGAATTAGGTCTTCTTTGCTTTGAATAACCTCATCCTTTACAGCCAGATGTTCATCTCTGGATTTTATGGCCTCATCCTTAAGCCTTATCATCTCATCCAGATTTTTGATATGCTCATCCTTGGAATCTATCAGCTGAAAGGCCTTCTCTGATGTCAGCATTCTTTTCTTATATCTTTCCTGATAGATATATCTGACATCCTCACCATGAACAAAAAACTGAAACTTCTGCTCCATGTCAGCATAACAATTTTTATCTTCATCCGTCAGGTTCAGGAAGGATATGAACTCATCAAATGTATTCTTATCTCTCAGATACTCAGCATTTTCTTCATACAGATAATGCAGCATCCTGTAACGTATGTAATCCACGGGAACCGGAAATTTCATAACCCATTCATAGTCAAGACAGACAACTCCCTCCGGAGTACGAATGAAATTATCGAAGATAGAATCAAGATTACATACCCTGAAAGCTTTAATTCCCTTAGCAGGATGACATCCGGGATATACACGGTTAAACTCCTGTGTCTCCTCAAAGTCACATAAATTCTCTTCCTTTACATCAAGTAATTCATTCATGATGATAAGAAGCTTTTCTTTTACTGACTTAATATCGCCCTTACTAAAATCTACTCCGCCAAGCATAGGAGTTCCTTCAACAAAAGCGAACTCCACCGCACCTGTCTTTTTCCCTCGGGAATCAACGGACTCCTTATAGTCCAGTACCTTTATGGACTTATAATAATCCTTGAGAATATCATAATTCTGCTTCAGATTTGAGATATGCTTCTCTGCTTTTTCGTTAAGAGCAGTTTTTATTACTCTCTTCAACCCATCATCTGAAACAATCCTGGTAGATATCTGATAATCAGGTCTTCTGTGTGTATTATATTTTATATAAAGAAGTTCTGACATTCGATACTACTCCCAATCATTTTTCAGCATCCTGAGGTTGCTGGGCAAATATGATAAATGAATTTGCATAATCTTCAAATTTCTTATCCCTGATGACCATATCATAGGTTTTCAGTTCATCCAGAGATAATATCTTGTCCTTCAGAAATGAAGGAGAAACTGTAGTCACGCTTCCCTCCTTCGGAAGATTCTTTGATGAATATATTTCCGACGGAAGCACGTGGTCCGGAACCGGATAGTACATTTCCTGTTCATGTAAACCTTCGCGTCTCAGGACGCCGATAAGTCTCATCCTTGAATATGTATCAGGTCTGGCCTCTCCCGACCAGTATTTTATTCCGTATTTGTTTTCTATGGCCAGTATCAGCTTTCCTTCCGGCTTAAGAAACTTCTTTGCAAAGTGAAGTTTTTCCATAGAAAAGTTTCCTATGATCGTCACATAATCAAACTTACCTCTGACAGACTTATCCGTTTCATAGGAATCAATCTTTACTATTTTCAGGTTCTCGTTTTCTCCGTTTCTGGCCTCGTTGACCATACACATTTTCTCGTCCGATTCAACTGCCACAACCTTTTTGACTCTCTCACAAAAAAGGCCGGTAAGTGCTCCGCACTCTGCACCCACTTCCAAAAGACGGGCCTTAGGATCAAACTCATACCATTCGATCACATTTCTGCGAACCCGGGACAAATGATACAGATATTCCCACTTATCCTCATGAGTCAGAAACTCTTCGAGATCATCTTCATTTTTTACTATCTCCAAGAGCTTGTCATAAATGTCCATCGCACTAACCACCAATAAAATAACTCTTTAAATAATACAACTAAACTATCTTCTTAACTTTAACTTCAGAATTCATGTCATAGAATCCGACTGTATTTTTATCCGATACAACGGAAATATTCAGTACATCATAGAGCCTGTCATGGGCTACCAGATCACCATCCACAAAGCTGGTGCAGCTCATGGAGAGCAGATATTCTCCCCCCTGAAGGTTCATTTCCTGAGTGAAGGAAGCAACATATACATCCCCGGCCTCTGCCAGACCCACGCTAACCTTTTCGTACATGGTATTCGTTCCCGTGATATCCTGTCCCTTAAGGGTTTTAAATGTATATGTAAATATCGGATCATCTATAGGCTCTTTTATCTCTATCTTGGACCTGAGGGTAAATCTGTTTCCCTTAATAAGTGTTGTAGTCAGATTTCCGTCTTCGTCAAACACGCCGATATCAATGATCTTGGCCTTCATATCTCCGTATTCGTCTATCTTAGGATTTATTTCCAGCTTATCCATCCATCTGGAGTCAGGATCCGCGTCTGCCTCTTTCTCTGCCACCACCGACGTGGTCTTATCCTGTCCGGTCTCACCCTGTTCAATCTCACTACGCCTTGCCTTCTCCTGCTCTTCAACCTCTTCGGCAGTCATTCCCGTCATAATCTTTTTATACTTATTGATAATATCTATGGGCTGCCCTTCGGCTATATTTCTTCCGTGATCAAGAAGTATTGCCTTATCACAGTATTTTTCAATACTTGAAAGATCGTGACTAACAAAAAGAATGGTCTTTCCGTTCTTCTTGAACTCTTCAAACTTCTTAAAGCACTTCAGCTGGAAAAATACATCACCAACGGACAAGGCTTCATCAACTATGAGTATCTCAGGATCAATATTTATTGCCACGGCAAATGCAAGTCTTACAAACATACCCGAGGAGTAGGTCTTAACCGGCTGATTAACGAAATCTCCGATATCCGCAAATGCAAGTATCTCGTCCATTTTCGCATCAATCTCCTCACGGCTGAAGCCGATCATGGTTCCATTCAGATATACATTTTCAATACCCGTATATTCCATGTTGAATCCGGCGCCAAGCTCAAGGAGTGCCGATATACGACCGTTGATGGTTACATTTCCCGCAGTGGGATTCAGGACACCTGTGATTATCTTCAGGATGGTGGACTTTCCGGCACCGTTTGTTCCTATGATTCCCACACACTCACCGCGTTTCACATCAAAGTTAATATTTCTCAGAGCATAATGCTCCTTATATTTCTTCTGTTTGCTAAGTCCGAGAGATTCCTTCAGACGATCAGTCGGCTTATCATACAGCTTATATAGTTTTGAAACATCTTCTATTTTTATCGCTATATCTTCAGACATACGTCCCTGTTCCTCTCAATACGTAACAAATATCAATTTAAAGCACATCAGCAAAGTGCATCTTGAGTCTTCTGAAAATCTTTGTTCCGAGTCCGAACACAAGTACAGTTATTATCCAGAAATAGAATGTCCAGAGAAGTGTATCTCCATGCCATAACCACCTCTTATAAAGCATACTGTCTCTGAATCCGCTGACCACATAATACATGGGATTCAGTTTGAACAGCTTCAGTGCAAATGGACTAAGTATCGAATCTGCATTCCACATGATAGGTGTAAGCCATACACCAACCTGAAGGATAAATATATTGATAAACTGTCCCAGATCCTTGAAGAATACTACTATCGCCGAACTGAGATATGTGAGTCCGAGAACAAAAATAATATTGCAGATAATATAATAAGGCAGCTGGATAGCATATAACGTAGGTGGATATCCCAGACATGTACATAGGATTAAAGTAAATCCCAGGAAGAACAAATGTACGATAAATGCAGATACTATCTTCACAAATGGAAGTATATCAATATTGAACACAACCTTCTTAACCAGATAGTTATAGTCTGTAAGTGCATTTGTTCCGCCGTTAAGTGCATCCGCAAAGAAAAACCACGGAATGATACCGACTACAATAAACAAAACATATGGGAAGTCTCCCACGTTTCCTGCCTTAAGTCCTACGGAGAAAACAAACCAGTACACCAGGATCGTAACAACCGGTTGTATGAAAGCCCAAATAATACCGAGATATGAACCTGCATACTTTGTCTTGAAATCATTCTTTGCAAGTGTCATTGCAAGCTTTCTGTTCTGGTATATCTCCACGGGAATATCTATCATTGAATTAAAATGTATGATGATATATACAGCAACCAGATCAAGCAATACACATAATATGATATCAAGGATCAATGTCTTTTTCGAGTTGTGCTCATTATACTTCTCGATCAGCTGATCCTTATGATATTGAACAAGGATATTCGGATCGTCAGCCTTGGCATCCACCACAAGACACTCTCTGGAATCCACCCCTGTTTCAATCTGTCTTTTATTAAGTAATTCGGCATTGGTTTCATCTTCCAGCTGTTTCAACGGAACCTGATACTTTGCTCCGGACATTTCAATATACATATCGTATATAACAGTAGTTCCCGCAAACTGACCAAAGTCAAATCTCAGGTTATCAAAGTCCATCGGAAAATCAAACTTAAGCTTTTTCGTCTCTCCCACTCCGAAGATACCGTCCAGCTTTGTTCCGTCACCAAATCCGCGATAATCCTTGGTGGTACTGTTAGCTTCACTGAAATTCTCTCCTGCTCTGCTGTAGTATATCTGGTAAGTATCATCCTTGTTACTTGCAAGTTCAACCACAAACAGAACCTTCTGAGTATCTATATCAGAGTAGTCTATCTTCCAGAACACTATGAAGTTTAGCATTATTACGAATATTAAGAAGAATACTCGTAAGATTTTTTTCTTTCCCATGTCAGATTATTCTTTTCCTATCTTAGCCTTGTAGGCAGCGATTCCGTCCCACTTCTGATCTTTATCGGAAAGTGTAAGGTCGGCCTCAGTCATTCCCTCAGGCATAGGCCACTCCACACCGATCTCAGGATCCTTCCAAAGAAGTCCGCCCTCATCATTCGGATGATAGAAATCCGTACACTTATAACAAAACTCAGCATAATCCGAAAGCACGATAAATCCATGTGCAAAATTCTTCGGTATCATAAACTGCTTCTTGTTCTCTGCAGAAAGACGCACACCATACCATTTTCCGAAGGTTGCACTGCCTTCTCTGAGATCAACAGCCACGTCAAATACTTCACCGTTAACAACTCTTACAAGCTTGTCCTGAGGAAACTCCTTCTGAAAATGTAATCCTCTCAGAACACCCTTCTTGGATGCACTCTGGTTATCCTGTACGAACACATAGTCCATACCTGCATCCTTCATATCGTTCTCATTATATGTCTCCATGAAGTATCCTCTGTCATCCCCGAATACAGTCGGTGTTATAACCTTAAGACCTTCAATAGCAACTCCGTCAACTATACAATCCTCAACTAATATCTTACCCATTATGTTTTCTACTCCTTTATGTTAATACTTACATCGCTTTTATATTTGACTTACTGTCCCGGTCCATCACTGTCATCCGGCAGAACCCAGCTTCCATCCGGGGCCTGAACTGCTCCGGGAGTATCTCCGGTTATCTCATTTCCATCCGCATCTAAATAAATAGGCTTATTATCCGTGGGTGAAACAGTAACACCGGCAGGACCCTCAGAACTTGCTCCGTCTGATGTATCATCCGGATTTTCTATAACAGGCTTGTCTGAATCCTCAGTAGTCTTTTCTTTATCCTCATCGCTGTTATTCTTTTTATCCTTTTCGGTTTCCTTATCTTCAGGATTCTCCTCTGTGGTATTATCCTGATTTTTATTATTCTTCTTCTCTTCTTCAGCTGCAGCCTCTTCTTCCATTCTCTTAACCGCTGCTTTTCTGTCCTTTTCCGTCATTCCCGGCATCTCGCTGGCATCCACGGTAAACGGAGTTTTACTGAGGCCACTGTCATTAGCCATATTCGGATCTATTCCAAGCTTCATGCAGGCCTCTTCATAATAATCATTCCTTACCCATATCTGTGAGCTGGTCGGAATAAACTTATAGTTGTTTACGATATAGTAATATGCCTCCGGAGCATAGTCTGCCATCTTGTGTCCCCAGGTCTCATATCCTATCTGGAACTGAACAACCTTTGTAGGATTTGCGATGAAGTCATCCATTTTCTTCTTTCCGACTGAATCCCACATCCATGGTGTACTGACAGATGGTCCGTCTGTTACTCTGAGAGCAGCTATACAAACCGTATCACAGGTATTTGTCTGCCAGAATCTCTCATCCTCATCCAGAACAGTCTCCATAATCTCTGTATCTGTAGCATAACTGTTAAGTGCCTCGCCAGTGATAAAATTCATTATCATATTGGTTCCCGAGAAATAAATAACAGCCATTGCCACGGTAGCCACACAAAGACCGCCCCTTCTGAACATTGATGTTTTGAGGAAGCTGTCCTTATTCTTATACATATAAGTAACCATTACATATGTGGTTACAAGTGAAGCAACACCAATAAATGTTGCACCATGATAATTGAAGAATCCTCTTGTTCCGAATCCGGTTACAAACATATAAACCGTGATTCCTGCAATGATATTTCCTCTCTTGCACAGCTTGTATGCCATGTAGATGATACATCCGAGAGTAAATATCTTGATCATGTAGAAAATTGATATTCCGGTTGTTGAAAAATCATGTGCAAATATGCTTATCTCGGTGAACGGAGTTACAAGTGTTGAGAAAACACCGCCTCCGAGTCCGTTCATGTAAGGAGCATAATAAAGTCTGTTTATGGTATATGCACAGAAACCAAAATCATGGAATGAATGGGTTGCAAGCATATAAACCACTAAAAGGAGCCATGGAACAGCTACTATAGCGAAGAGTCTTAAATATCTCTTCCCCATCATCTTCCACCACTCCCCCCGGGGTGTCTTATCCTTTACACGCCACCATATTTCAAGTGCAAGAACTCCTGCTCCAAGGAAGAACAAAGGGAAAATATTGATGAATGCCGCACCAAATGTCATCACAACGGCAAAGCTCATTCTTACACAGCTTCCGATACTGATATCCCTTTTCTTCATGAACACAAGAAATTCCAGCAGGAATATCTGTCCGCCTATTACAGCCAGATGCTCTGATAATATCTGTGTGGAAAACTCCATAGTCTGGAGATACATATGATAAACAAACGGCATAAAAATAATAACCCATTTGTTGACATACTTTTTATATGCAAAGACCATATATGTCCATGCTCCTGCAAACAGGATATAGAAATACAGTCTCTGAAGCGTTGGAGTATGTGCCCCCAGGATATAGAAAAATGCACTGAATATATAGGTAAATGGCATATGCTGAGAAGGGATATCTCTGTAAAGAACCTTTCCCTTTGCCATCTCAAATCCAACAGAGTATATATCAAGCTCATCCGGATCAAACCAGATATCATATATATACTTCAGCTGAATAAACAGAAAGAGTGCAAAAAGACCTACCGCACCGATTATCAGCTTACCGCGGTTAGACTGTGCCCAGGCAACTATACCGCCGCCATTTGTCCCTTTATCTTCATCCTGCTTTTTCGAAACCTTTGTTTCCGTCTTCTCTTCCATTACCTCTTTATCCTTCTTATCCTTTAGGCTGTTTTGTTTTGAGTTATTTCCGTTTTCCTCTCCTGCCGGCCCCTCGGCAGTACCCAGTTGTTTTTTTCTGTTATTCTTTATAATCTCTTCCATCCGGTCTCTATCGACCTTCATCTTGTTCTCGATCATTCTTCACTACCTGCCATCATTCGATACTTGTTTTTTCTCTGATTTTTGTGCAGATGTGGGTAATTTCACCTCTCCTATCAGAGGCGTATTATCCTCAAAGTTGATTCGCTCCTCTTCTATAACAAGCGGCCTGTGCATGACTCGGGTATTTATACTCATTATGTACTCTCCCATAAATCCGATGGAGAATAACTGCAACGCACCAAGGAATGAAATGAGAATGATCAGCGGTGCAACACCGGCTTCAAAGCTATCCCAGTTGAGCATCTTCAGAATAAGATATACCAGAGCAACCATTAAACTCGCAAAGGAAACGATAGCTCCGAAAAATGTACATATTCTGAGTCCGATCTTGGTGTATGATGTAACAGAAAGCATAGCTGCATCATACAGAGTATAGAAATTATTATGTGTTTTTCCGGCCCTTCTTTTCGGCCAAGCTCGGAAACTATACCACGAAGGAATGGAGTCGGATCATTAAGCTGTCTCAGAACCTCGACAAACTCTCTGTCATAGAGACCCGATCCTGTAAAATGCTGTATCTGTTCAACATCGGAAAACTTCTTTACAAATTTATAATATGCAGATCTGAGAGCATACATTATCTTGCTCTCCTTGCTGGAGGTTTTTATTCCTATAACGATCTTATAGCCCTCCTCCCAGGCCTCCAGATACTGAGGTATCAGTTCTAACGGATCCTGAAAATCACAGACCATGGATATTACGCAATCTCCCGAGGTCTGAAGTATTCCGTGATAAGGCGAATTAAACTGGCCGAAATTCTTCGCATTAAAAATAGCTTTTACATTTTTATTTCTTTTGCATATCTCACGAAGAAGCGGACGTGTATTATCCGAGGAATCATTATCTATAAATAACAGCTCATAATCATACTGCGTCAGCTGTCCCTCAAACAGATCCCTGATGGCATTGCTCATGGGAACAACATTTTCCTCTTCGTTATAGCAGGGTATTAAAACGCTTACTTTCTTCTTTTCCATAAGTATTTCCTTTTCATCCCTTTATCAGACCAGATCATCCAGTTTGTTATTTCTGGCCCATTCTACAGTCTTTCGGATCCCCTCCGCAAATGTAGTCTCAGGCTTATAGCCTGTATCATTTATCAGATCGCTTATATCAGCAGTAAGGTGCATTACCTGATCGGGATTGTAGTCCCTTTCTCCGATTCCCACCTCAAGCTCGGGATTCACTGCATCTCTGATGGCATATATGTAGTCTTTCAAAAGCATATGTGTTCCGGAGCCGATCATATATGTTTTCTGATCAATACCTTTATCGGCTATTTCGATAAATGCCTTCGCACAATCCTCTGCATATATATAATCCCATACCTGCTCTGCCGGTGAGAATGTCATTCTTTCACCCTTCAGCATTGTAAGTATCGCGGACATGACCATTGTATAATCATTATCTCCGGGACCGTAACAGCTGAGAATTCTTGTCCAGTTATGCTTCATTCCCAGATTCCTGCATTCAAGGGCGGTAAGACGTCCAGCAGCAAGCTTCGCTATTCCGTAACCGGTTATTGGATTCTTCGGAACATCCTCTGAAAGGGTTCCGCTGTAGATTCCGAATTCTGCCTGGGAGCCCGCTCCCACAAATGTCTTACATCCTGCCTCATAAGCCAGATGAACTGCATCAATGGCCGCTCTTACATTTGACTCCTGTTTGGCTGCATCATTTCTGCCCGGACCATATGTGAAGCCCCATCCGAAATGGAAAAATGTATCATGTTCCCATCCCAGCTTATCTCTCAAAGTAGGCAGATCCCAAAGGCTGCACTCCACAATATTCAGTTTACCCGGTCCACATATAAGATCATTAAGATTACTCATCTTCTCAGACATAGGTCTGACAATAGCCGTCACATCTATTCCGTTTTCAATAAGCTGTCTTGCAACGCATGAACCTATCATTCCGGTTGCCCCGGTTATAATCGCACTTTTCATATTTCCATCTTTCTTCAAAAATCTTTTTTATATTACCAACTGATCATAGATTCGTATATTTCTAAAATCGCATTGCAAAAGCCTTACTGATTTACACTTTCATGAATAACCTTAACCATGTAATCCAGCTTTTCCTTTGTCATTCCCGGATAAACACCGATCCAGAATGAGTTGTTCATGATATAGTTTGTTGTCTGAAGATCACCGACTACTCTATACGCATCTGTTCCTCTCAGTTCATCAAAACAAGGATGAAGTGTCAGGTTACCGCTGAAGAGAAGTCTTGTCTGTACGTTATGCTCTTCTATATATTTTGTAACATCATTTCTCTTAAGTCCTGATTCAGGTTTTACACTTATAAGGAAACCGAACCATGAAGGCTCTGAATTTTCTGTAGCTTCAGGAAGCACCAGCTTATCCTCAAGATCGGCAAGAGCCTCTCTCAGATATTTCCAGTTTGCTTTTCTCTTCTCGATAAATGTAGGGAACTTCTTCAGCTGCTCAACACCAACAGCTGCCTGAAGATCCGTTACCTTCAGATTGTAGCCGAGATGGCTGTAAACATACTTGTGATCATAACCTGCAGGAAGCTCTCCGAACTGTCCGTCAAATCTGTGACCACAGAAATTATCTCTTCCCGAAGGACAGATACAATCACGTCCCCAGTCACGGAAGCTCTTTACTATCTTATTCAGAAGTGGATTATCTGTATAAACACAACCACCCTCACCCATAGTCATGTGATGTGGAGGATAGAAGCTGCTTGTTCCGATATCTCCCCATGTTCCGGAGAACTTGGTAACACCATCGATGGTGTACTTTGTTCCGAGAGCATCACAGTTATCTTCAATCATCCACAGATTATTCTTCTCGCAGAATTCCTTGACTGTTTTTATATCAAATGGATTTCCCAGGGTATGTGCTATCATTACTACCTTTGTCTTATCTGATAAAGCATTCTCAAGAAGTGATGAATCTATGTTGTATTCCGGAAGCTTTACGTCCACAAATACGGGAACAGCACCATACTGAAGTATCGGAGCTACCGTAGTAGGGAAGCCTGCTGCAACCGTTATTACCTCATCTCCTCTTTTTACCTGTCTTTCACCAAGGAGCGGTGAAGTAAGTGCCATAAACGCAAGCAGATTTGCAGATGAACCACTGTTAACAAGATTTGCAAACTTAACTCCTATCCACTCAGCAAAATTCTTTTCAAACTCATCAGAGAATCTTCCTGTTGTAAGCCAGAAATCAAGAGTAGCATCCGTCAGCGAAAGCATTTCCTTCTCATCATATACACGTGATGCATACGCAACCCTGTCTCCCTCTTCAAACGGCTTTTCCTGAGCCGGCTTTTTGAACTGGTTATAAAACTCTGCAACCAATCCCTTTATTTCTTCTCTGGCCTCTGCCTCGTTATTCCACTTACCCATCATTATCTCCTTTCATGTCCCTATTTGGAACATCCTATTTATTTGAAAAAATCGTTAATCTCTTCTATCATCTCATCCGCAACCTTGTCCGGCTCAGCGATCCTTCTCTTGGAAAACTTCACAACCATTTCGATTGCCTTATCTATATTCCATACCGGCTTCCAGCCGAACACCTGCTTGATCAGCGAACAGTCAAGCTTCAGGAAGTTCGCCTCATGAGGACCTCCATCATGCTTATTAACCCATGACATGCTGCCCTTATCTGTAAAGAGACCGCCTGAATTCCATGCCCCACAGAATTTATCCACGATATCACCTGTCGTTACACAGTCAGCGTCATCCGGACCAACATTATAGAAGCCGGCCTTTGACTTATCCTCGTACTGAGCCTTAGCTATAGTCAGATAAATGTTTAACGGCTCGAGCACGTGCTGGTAAGGTCTGGTTGAATACGGATTTCTTACAATTATCTCACCCGGAGCGTCTTCACTTATCATCTTCTCAGCTGCTCTTACGCAATCAGGAATGATCCTGTCAGGAGCGAAGTCGCCGCCGCCGATAACATTTCCGGCTCTGGCAGTTGAAACTGCCACGTCCATATCACAGTAAAATGAATTTATATAACTGTGAGTAACCAGTTCAGAGCAGGACTTTGAATTCGAATAAGGATCATAGCCGTCAAGAGGTTCATCCTCACGATATCCCCAGCACCACTCATTATTCTTATAAACCTTATCTGTGGTAACATTCAGAAATGACTTAACACACGGATTTTGTCTTACTGCCTCGCAGATATTGACCGTACCCATAACATTTGTCTCATAAGTTCCAACCGGATCCTTGTAGGACTCACGAACTATGGGCTGAGCAGCAAGATGAAGAACTATCTCAGGCTGAACCTCCTGAAATACCTTCATGAGCTTTTCTCTGTCTCTGACGTCTCCGACTACATGATTTATCTTTTCTGCTATACCGGCCTCCTCAAAAAGACTGGGATTTGTCGGTGGCTCAAGTGAATATCCGGTAACCTCAGCCCCGGCACCTATGAGAATCTGACAAAGCCAGCTTCCCTTAAAGCCCGTATGTCCCGTCACCAGAACCTTCTTTCCTTTATAAAACTCTAGATCTTTTTTATTCATATCCTGTACCTGTTTTTCTCTTTATCTTTTTCTGATTAATATCGATACTCTGAGTGGAAGTATTAATTCGACGTCCAATCACTCATTTGTTCCAAACCATCCATGGCGCCTTGCCGCTATCAATCAGCTCATTCAGCTTATCCATTTCTCTCTTTGTATCCATACACTGCCAGTATCCGTCGAACTCATATGCCATGAGCTGTCCGTCAGCAGCCATCTGTCTCAGCGGAGCCTGCTCGAACACTGTAGTATCATCTTCGAGATAGTCAAATACAGAAGGCTCAAGAACCATATATCCACCGTTGATACGAGCTCCCTCTGAATCCTCCTTCTCGCGGAACTGAGTTATAACATTATCCTCGTTTATATCAAGGATACCAAATCTCTGTCCGAGACGAACTGCCGTAATCGTTGCAGCCTTTCCATGTTTTTTATGGAACTCCAGAAGCTCCTTCATGTTGATGTCGCACACACCGTCACCATAGGTCAGCATAAATGTCTCGTCACCCACATATTCCTTAACTCTCTTCAGACGTCCACCGGTCATTGTATTAAGTCCGGTATCAACTATCGTAACCTTCCAGGGTTCTGCAACATTACTGTGAACAGTCATTTTGTTATCAGCAGAAAAGTCAAATGTAATATCTGAGTTGTGCAGATAATAATTTGCAAACCACTCCTTGATAACATGCTGCTTATAACCAGCGCATATGATAAATTCATTGAAACCGTAATACGAATACTCCTTCATGATATGCCAGAGTATCGGCTTGCCTCCTATCTCGATCATGGGCTTTGGTTTCAGATGACTTTCCTCACTTATTCTTGTGCCGTAACCACCGGCCAGAAGTACAACCTTCATAATAACCTCCCCTTTTCAATCTTATAATTTCTTTATCCTGTCAATCGCCTCAACTGTGTTCTCATAGCTTCCAAATGCAGTAAGGCGGAAATGGTTTTCTCCGCTTGGACCGAATCCCGATCCCGGTGTACCTACCACATTTGCTTCCTTCAGCAGGAAGTCGAAGAACTCCCAGCTGCTCATATTATCAGGAGTCTTAAGCCAGATATAAGGTGCATTTACACCACCTGATACCGTATACCCCGCTGACTTAAGGCCCTCAAGAATATATTTTGCATTTTTCATATAGTAAGCAATCTGCTCACGAGTCTGCTTCTGTCCTTCATCCGAATAAACAGCTTCGCCTGCACGCTGAATGATATATGGAGCCCCGTTAAACTTTGTACCATGTCTTCTTGCCCAGAGGCTGTGAAGCATCACACCATCAGCGTCCTTTATATCCTTCGGGATAACCGTATAACCAAGACGTGTTCCGGTAAATCCCGCATTCTTTGAAAATGACCTGATTTCTATAGCACAGCTTCTTGCTCCCTCGCACTCATAAATACTGTGCGGCACATTTTCCTCTGAAATATATGCTTCATAAGCAGCATCATAGATAATGACTGCTCCGACACGGTTAGCATAATCAACCCACTCCTGAAGCTGGGACTTTGTTACTGTAGCCCCGGTAGGATTGTTCGGGAAACAAAGATATATCATATCCGGAA
Source organism: uncultured Lachnospiraceae bacterium (assembly GCA_902781895.1). GTDB lineage: Bacteria > Bacillota > Clostridia > Lachnospirales > Lachnospiraceae > Eubacterium_Q. The sequence continues at coordinate 6,188 of CACZLA010000012.1, read as the reverse complement.
TCCTGTTATCCGGTCCGAATCCATCTTTACCGCCTGACGGAAGTTCAGGGCTGTAACCATTTTCAGCCGTACATGGCATATATATCACATCGCTCCAGAGACCTGTCTTCTCATCATAAACTCCGGTTCTTCCTGACATTACATTTGTATCCACATAAACAGGATATACAGGATCACAAACAGCAACCTTGGCATCCGCAGAAAAGATTTCCTGAATATTACCGGAATCCGACTTTGCTCCGTCGCTTATGAAAACCTCATCACTATTTACATCAGCACCAAGTGGTTTATAAACCTTTTCTACGATGGTATCACGCAGGAAGCTGTATCCGAGATCCGGAGCATAACCCATAAATGTGCTCGCATCCGCCATCTCATCAGTTGCCTTATGAATAGCATCTATAACGGCCGGGCAAAGGGGCTGAGTTACATCACCGATACCAAGCCTTATTATCTTTTTGTCAGGATTCTGAGCACTGAACTCTGAAACCTTTTTAGCAATAGTTGAAAACAGATAGCTTCCCGGAAGCTTTAAATAATCCTTATTTACCTTAAACATTTTTCCTCATTCCTTACTCAAATATAATATTACTGTCAGATATATGATATCTTTCAGATACGATATCTTAAACAATATCAGTTATTGGTTGTATAATCGTAAGTCCCTTCAAAAACGGTAGTTGCAGGGCCGGTCATGAAGACCACATTTTCTTCGCGATCCCAGCGAATTTTCAGATCACCGCCAAGGAGTGAAACAGTCACCTCATCATCTGTCTTTTTATTGAGAATACAGGCAACGGCTGTTGCGCAGGCTCCGGTTCCGCAGGCAAGGGTCTCCCCTGAACCTCTCTCCCAGACACGCATCTTTACATGTGTCCTATCTACAACCTCAACAAACTCCGTATTTATCCTGTCAGGAAAAAGTCTGTTCATCTCAAACTTCGGTCCCATAACCTCAACAGGATAATCATCCACGTTATCAACATATACAATGCAGTGGGGATTTCCCATGGAAACACATGTGCCGCTGAAATATTCCCTGTCCATAACGATACCCATACCGATAACAACCTTTTCATCAGGATTGATACCGATATCCTTGGCAGGATTTATCTCCATTATGTTTGAAATCTTTCCGGCCACATAGCCCTCTGAAAGTTTTACGGGAATCATTTCCGGTTCAAATACCGGAGCCCCCATATTTACAGTAACCTGAGAAACCACATATCCGTTATTACTTACAGCCGGATATCCTTCCACAAGACCAACCGGATCTATCTTAAGATTCAGAGTCTTTATACCGGACAATGTTTCTATGGTTACTATTTTCTTATCGGTCAGACCATGATCATATACGTATTTACCGACACATCTGATTCCATTTCCGCACATTTTTCCCTGGGATCCATCGGCATTATACATATCCATCATAAAATCCGCCTTACTACTACGGCGTATCAGAATAAGCCCATCAGACCCTATCCCGAAATGTCGGTCACTTAACCGAACAGCCAGTTCAGACGGATTCGCAATCTCATTTTCTATACAGTTTACGTATACGTAATCATTTCCGATGCCATGCATCTTTGTGAAGTTCATAATCAGTCTCCTTTTGGACATAAATACACGCATAATATTGTACCACAATACACGCTAAGAATAAAGCAAAAAAACAAGACAGTGGTTCGAAAACCACTGCCTTAATTCTTCATAAAACGAAGCAGGTAATTACTCAATTACATAAGGTATAAGAGCTACCTGTCTTGCTCTCTTTATAGCTACTGTGAGCTCTCTCTGATGCTTAGCACAGCTGCCTGTGATACGACGAGGAAGGATCTTTCCTCTCTCAGAGATATACTTCTTTAAAAGATTAGCATCTTTGTAATCAATAACCTGATTCTTATCGGAACAGAACACGCAGACCTTTCTTCTTCTGTGAACAGGTCTTCTTCTCATAGGAGCTGCTCCACCTTCTTTATTAACTGGCATATTATTATCCTCCATAATAACTCATGCACATAAAATGTGCTCCCTACTTAAATGGCAGATCGTTCTCGATGCCCTCAGGAATATTCATAAATCCCTCAGCACTTGCGTCTTCAGGTGCAGGTGCGCCCTGTGGCTCATAGCCTCCCTGTGATCCGGAAGCAGCGCCTTTGCTCTCGGCAAACTCCTGCTCTTCAACTACAACCTCTGTCGTGTAAACCTTCTGGCCATCCTTATTTGTATAAGAGCCAGTCTGGATACGACCGGTTAAAGCGATCTTTGTTCCCTGCTTCAGATACTTTTCCGCAAACTCGCCCTGTCTTCCGAAAGCAACACATGAGATAAAATCTGCTGACTGCTGATTATCTCCGGCATTTCTTCTGGCAAATCTTCTGTCAACGGCTACAGTGTATCTGGCAATTGCAAGCTGATCTCCATTCTGTGAATTTGAATATCTAACATCCGGGTCTCTTGTAAGACGACCCATTAAAATAACCTTGTTCATCAGGACTCCTCCTATTCTTAACTAAGCGTCCTGCTTAACTATTAAGAATCTGATGACGTTGTCGTAGATACGAAGATGTCTCTCGATAAATGCTGGAGCATCATCCGGACCTTCGAAATGTAAGAAATAGTAATAGCCTTCTACCATGTCCTGAATCTCGTAAGCAAGTCTCTGCTTGCCTTTTTCATCGATATCAGTAACAGTACTTCCTGACTTCTCGACACGGTTCTTAACTCTTGTAAGAGTTGCTTCTCTGGCTTCATCATCGACTCTTGAGCTAAGTATCAACGCGATCTCATACTTATTCATCTTTTGCACCTCCTTATGGACTTTTTGGTTTTTACCTATACGGCAGGAAATAAATATCCATCCACGCCTCAAATCATGAGTGCAGGTAAAAACAAGGATTCATTTAACATCACAGACGTTTAATATAACACAGACGAAGACACATTGCAAGATAATATTTTACTAATGTGACTCAGAATTTTACAAATGCAACTCAATAATCGGAGCTATTCAAATAAATCACGTTTGCTAAATCCAAATGCACCATTTCTAAAAATATAAAGATAATCAAAACCAGGATTATCTTCATCTATATCCCACTGTGCATTCACCTTCACTTCCCAGTTTATATGAACCGAATTGTAGGTGCCATCTATGTATTGATCCCGGCTATATATTTCATTCATTTCATTATCATATTCTGTAGCAAAACGATCCCATTCATAATAATCATCCCTTTTTTTATCATTATAATCTTCCTCTGAAGAATAATTCTGATCGACCTCAATCACAACATTGACAGCCCAATCATTTTCGACTTTGATTTCATACGTTAAATCTACGTCCCTGTTTGTTCCCTCTGCTTTCTCGGCATACTCCACTGCCAGATCATAATAGTCACTGTCCTCGAACGCTTCCATCGCATCCATCATTTCCATTCTGATAGGCATCTTATTGAACTCAGTTTTACCTCCAAAGCCACTTCCAATATAGTCATCTTCAGCTAGCTCTGCATATAATTCTTTTGCCTTTTCATATTCACCGTTTTCATAGTATTCTTCAGCCTTATCAAATTTTTTATTCTGTCTGTCTCTTTTGACTGAAAAATATGTAAATATACCAAAAATACTTATCAGAACTATAGCAATAACTGATATCTTGGTCCATCGCTTGATCTTGTCCCTTTTATGATTTGAGACAGAAATTTCAACAAGTCTTCTATCAAGTTCCTTTACCATATTCTCGGAATCCTTATAATTTCCGAGCTTTTTAAAAATATCCATAGCATCATATAAAGCTGAATAACTCGTTTCATTATTCATTATATATAAGCCTTTTTGATATTCTTTTTCTTTACTTACACTTTTTTCCGAAACATTTGTAGGATCTTTTGCATATATGGCTGTGGTCATAACATCTGAATCATCAACCTGTTTTTTAAATTCTTCAACAGAAAAACTCTCCAGCGCCTGCCTGTTAACTCCACACTCAGAGCAAAATGCCATATCATTTTTATGAATAGCACCGCAAGTACATATCCACAGATCCTTATATGTTGTAAATTGTTTAGTTGCATTAGCTCCAAATCTCTGTCTGTAGAGCTTTGAAAGCTTATCATCCTTCAGTCCAACTGATATCAGTTCAGGAGTTGGGATCACATCAAGAAAATACAACTCAGAGTTCATGACATATCCATCTTCAAAATAAACTCCTGTAAGCATAAGTGTTATATTCGAAAAAACAACAGGAGGCAAAACAAAATGAAGCTTGTCACCAAAATCCATATTATCCGCGACTCTAAAATCTGAGTAATTCAGATCCTGATAAGCAATCACCTCACTTGCAGTATTCAAAAGCAACGCTCTCATCGTAACAGCAACGATATTTCTGGAAGATATATTCCTTAAATTCAGAATAATCTTATTCTGAAAAGTTGTTTCATCCTTTACTACACGGCCCGAAACAACAACAATCGGAGAGCCCTCCGAATATAAAAAGTCCGGCATATAAAATAAACACTGCTCACTCATATTATTTCCCCTCTGTCAATTTTTATTTTTAAACAATTTTTTATATAAACAATCACTTTTATTATAATACAATATCATTTACATATATCAATAAAAAAAATCCTCAGAAAGAGGAATAATAAAAGTGCCCAGAGCCGGAATCGAACCAGCGTGCCTTGGTTGCTTCGCAACCAAGTTGCCTGCTCTAAGCAGGCAGATTCTGCAAGTAAAACTTGCAGAATGCATGCGCTTTCAGCGCAGCAGCGATTTAAAATCGCTGACTGTGACACGAGGTTTTCAGTCCTCTGCTCTACTTCTGGTGCCGATTTTGCAAAAATCGGTGCTGCGACGGAGTCGCACGCATTCTGCGAGCAAAGCGAAGCAGAATAAAGACTGCACGTAGTGCAGGATTATTTGGTTGCTTGTCAACCAAGGCGCCAACTGAGCTATCTGTTTATAAAAAAATGCACAGATACATAATCTATGCATTAAAAAGTGCCCAGAGCCGGAATCGAACCAGCGACACGAGGATTTTCAGTCCTCTGCTCTACCAACTGAGCTATCTGGGCGAAAGATTTGAAAAGCATTTATCGCAGTTGAGTTTTAAGAATCTCGTACAAGCTTGCTTGTTAAGAGGTTCTTACAAACGAAACTGAGTGGATTCGCTTTAGCGAATCTACGGACATCGGCGTAGTGAAACGCAGCCGATGGGCGATAAAGCGTTTGTTACAATTGTTAAAGATCCAGTAGCGGGGATAGGATTTGAACCTATGACCTTCGGGTTATGAGCCCGACGAGCTTCCAGACTGCTCCACCCCGCGATGTTATTTAAAAGAAAGTGGGGCCTACAGGGCTCGAACCTGTGACCCTCTGCTTGTAAGGCAGATGCTCTCCCAGCTGAGCTAAGACCCCAAATTCATCACTCTATAATATAGAGTTAATGGAAGGTGGTGGATTCGAACCACCGAAGCGTTGCGCAACAGATTTACAGTCTGCCCCCTTTGGCCACTCGGGAAACCTTCCGAGAATTCGTAATGCCGACTTTCGCAAACATTACTCAATCCGCATTGCTGACGTTCACAACCAATGCTTAATTCGTAATGCCGACTTTCGCAAACATTACTCAATCCGCATTGCTGACGTTCACAACCAATGCTTAATTCGTAATGCCGACTTTCGCAACCTTTGGTTGCTCAGTCGATTGCTTCGCAATATATAAAAATATTTTTGATTTTCCCTTAACAAGCAAGCTTGTACGGTCAAACCAAAACTATTTTTATGCATTACTCATGAGCCGATATTCGGACTCGAACCGAAAACCTGCTGATTACAAATCAGCTGCTCTGCCAATTGAGCCATATCGGCCTATTCACCGATCTAACTATTGTTAAACCGATAAAAAATCGACCCAGACGAGACTCGAACTCGTGACCTCCGCCGTGACAGGGCGGCGCTCTAACCAACTGAGCCACTGGGCCTTAAATCGCTCCTGATTATTAACCAGTCGCAAAGGTAATTGTACCTTCAAAACTCCATACAGTCAAGTACCTTTTTCATCAAATTTGTATCTTACCTAAATCTTAGGAAAAGCTCACGACCTATTAGTACTCCTCAGCTGAACATGTTGCCATGCTTACACCCAGAGCCTATCAACCTCGTAGTCTTCGAGGGGTCTTAAG